>JBAUZR010000484.1:0-22492 GCA_049585375.1 Acidobacteriaceae bacterium | reverse complement strand
GACTACGGCACCCGCCGCGCCCTCGATGAGCTAAGCTTCGCCGTCAACCGGGGCGAGATCTTCGGCCTCCTGGGCCCGAATGGCAGCGGCAAAACCACGCTCTTTCGTATCCTCTCCACGCTCATGGTGCCCTCCGGCGGCCGGGCCGCCCTGCAGGGCTTCGACGTCGCCCGTGAGCCCAACCAGGTGCGGCAGCAGATCGGCATCGTCTTTCAGGCGCGCAGTCTCGACCCCAAGCTGACCGTGGCCGAGAACCTGAAACATCAGGGCCATCTTTACGGCCTCCACGGCGCGCTGCTCCGATCCCGCATTCACGACGTCCTCACCCGCGTCGGGCTCCTCGATCGCGCCAGCGATCTCGTCGAAACCCTCTCCGGCGGGCAGCAGCGTCGCGTAGAGCTTGCCAAGGGGCTGATCCATTCGCCTGAAGTCCTCCTGCTTGACGAGCCCTCCACGGGACTCGACCCCGGGGCCCGTCGCGATCTCTGGCTCTACCTGCGAACGCTGCGGGATCAGGAAGGTGTCACCATCCTCGTCACCACCCACCTCATGGAAGAAGCGGAGCATTGCGACCGCCTCGCCATTCTGAACGAGGGTAAGCTGGTGGCCCTCGGCTCGCCGTTGGAGCTGAAAGCCCGGATCGGCGGCGATGTGGTCGTCCTCGAAACGGCGGCGCCGGAATCGGCCGCGCAACTCGCCCGCAGCATCGAGAATCGTTTCCGTGTGCATCCGGTCGTCGTGGACCGCGTCGTTCGCGTCGAGCGAGAGCAGGGCCACCGTTTCGCCGCTGAAGTCGTGGAAGCCTTTCCGGGGCTCATTCAGGCCGTCTCCATCGCCAAACCCAGCCTCGAAGATGTCTTCATCGATCGCACCGGCCACCGGTTCTGGAATGAACCGGCCGAGAGTGAGCCGAAGACGAAGAAGAGGAGGCACTGATGGCGACCGTCGCAGCAACGGCTCCCCGTACCACGGCCCGCCCCCAATCCAGCCTCTGGACGCCCGCGTATTCCCTCTGGCTGCGCGAAATCGTCCGCTTCTATCGCCAGAAGGCCCGCGTCGTCGGCGTCATCGCCACACCGCTGCTCTTCTGGATTCTTCTCGGCTCCGGCTTTGCCCGCAGCTTCCATTCCGGTCAGGGATCCGGCTCGTATCTGGGCTATTTCTTTCCCGGCTCGGTCGTCATGATCGTCCTCTTCACCGCGATCTTCAGCATGATGTCGCTCATCCAGGATCGCAATGAGGGCTTTCTCCTGTCCGTCCTGGCCTCGCCCGCCAGCCGTTCCGCCATCGTGCTCGGCAAAGTCCTCGGCGGCGCCACCCTGGCCGCCATCCAGGGCATCATCTTCCTGGTCTTCATGCCGCTGGTCGGTATTCACCCCGACGTCACCGCCATCCTGCTCAGCATCGCCGTCATTGTGCTGATCAGTTTCGAGCTCACCGCTCTCGGTTTCGCCATCGCCTGGCCCATGGACTCGCCCCAGGCCTTTCACGCCATCGTCAACCTGATCCTGCTGCCCCTTTGGATGCTGTCCGGCGCGCTGTTTCCCGCCGATCGCGCCTCCACCTGGCTCGGCTTCCTTATGCGCCTCAATCCCCTCAGCTACGGCGTGGACGCCCTGCGCAACGCCCTCTTTCCCGCCGAGCACACCCTCTTCTCGCTCGACATGAACCTGGCCATCACCGGCGCCTTCTGCGCCCTCATCTTTGCGGCTTCCTGGATGATCGTGAACCGCCGCACCCACAAGCCGGCAGCCTGAAATGCGGGCACAGGAGTAACGAAGACCATGACCACGGCCACTACCTCGAAACCCTCAGCGGCCCTCCCGGTGGCGGCCATCATCGGCATCAGCGTCGTTGCCACGCTCTTCCTCTTCTGGCTCATTTACGTGCATCCCGCCTCTGACGCCGCCGCGCAGCACTACACATTTCTGCCCAACCTGAACGCTCTGCTGAACGGTCTCGCCGCCATCGCCCTCCTGGTTGGCTTCTACTTCATCCGCCATCACCGTATCGCGGCCCACCGCAACAGCATGTTCACCGCTTTCGTCTTCAGTTCACTTTTCCTCATCAGCTACATTGCTAACCACGCTCTGCATGGCGACACCCTCTATCCCGTGCACAGCCCCACCTACTACTACGCCTACCTGCCGATCCTCATCAGCCACATCGTCCTCGCCACCCTCGCCCTGCCCATCGTCCTCATCACGTTCTATCTTTCGCTCTCCGGGCGCATCCGCCTCCACCGCAAGGTGGCGCGGTTCACGTTTCCGCTTTGGCTGTATGTCTCAGTGACGGGTGTCGTGGTGCGTGTCATGCTCGTGGAAGCTCTTAAATAGATCGTGGCCAACGGAACGAAACAACCCACCACACAACACCCCACCGACGACGGCACGCGTGCGCTCCTGCAGGCAGGCATCGCCATTCTGCTGGCGGGTGTCCTGGCAGCCCTGCTCACGGCCACCGTCTTTGGCGGTATCGGAAGTCAGGGCCCGCACACCAGCGTCGGCTGGCTCTCGCTGATGGTCGCCATGATGTGTCTGCCCTTCGGCCTCATGCTCTTTGTGCTCGGAGCCGCCAAATGGCTGCGCAACCGCCGTCTGCGCCGCGGCTAACCCTGTCTCTGCCGATTCCCGGGTAACCGCCGTGGTTCGCCCGACCTCATTCAGTGGCGCCAATTTGCCGCCCAGGCTAGGCTCTAAACAGACCGGGCGCCAATGCGATCCCGGTGCTCCCCTGCCGGTCGCAACTCTTACAGTTGGATCGGGTTCTCAGAATCAGGCCGCCTCCGGCTGGGTGTGCAGCAAGGAGAGTTTTCGTATGAACAGTAAAGGCCGAATCGCTATTTTGGCCGCGCTCGCCGGCTGCCTCGTGCTGCCCGCAGGATGGGCGCAGTCCACCCAGTCTGCCCAAAATCAGCAGGATCAGCAGAATCAGAGCCAATACTCGGGCGTCTCGCACCCGCCGCCGGACTCCACCATCCAGGCCGACGACGAGACGATGTCCGCACCGACTCCGGCTCCGAAACCCTCAGCGGCCATTCCGATGACTTCCGCCGCACCTCCGGCTGCATCTCCTGCTGACTCCGCGGCCATGCCGGAACCCGCCGCTGCCGTCAGTTCGACCAACCCCCTGGATAATACGGATTACGGCATCGTTACTGTGGTCCCCAGCGAGCCGGCCAGCGGCTCCAGCGACGCGTCGCTGCAAACGCGCGGCTGGAACTCCAATGACGACATCGTCAACTATGTTCCCTCGGGGCCGAATGAGCTCGCTCCAGGCACCAACTTCACTATTCGCCTCTCCGAAGACCTTTCCACCAACGACACCCATCGCGGCCAGACCTTCCGCGGCGTCATCGCCAGAAACGTCTACAAGGACGGGCGGATCATCATTCCCGCCGGATCGGGCATTCGCGGCCGCGTCGTCGAAGTCTCCCATGGACATCACGTCGGACCCCACGCGACGCTTCGTCTTCGTCCCGAGGAAATCGTTCTGCCCGACGGAACCATGTACCACATCAACGCTGTGGCCGTGCAGTCACTGGCCTCCGGAACCCGCACCAATGACGAGGGCGGCATCGAAGCCACCCACCACTACGCTAAAGATGCCGTCGAATACGGCGCCGGCACTGGTGTCGGTGCGATCGCCGGCGCGGAGATCGCTGGTCCCGTGGGCGCCGGCGTCGGATCGCTCGTCGGTGCAGGGCTGGTCTCGGCGCACATGCTCATCGGCCATCCCGAGGCCGCCAACCTGCCGCAGGGCTCGCTGCTGGTCTTCAGCCTGACCCAGCCCATGGCCATGACCCCCACCCGCGACTAACCCGCCCCTCCATCTCCCCGGGCGAGCGGCGGCTCGCCCGTAGTTTTCCGCTAAATCGCCTTATTTGACACACCTTAAATTTGCGTCCATACTCCGTTTCATTGAGGCTCGGCTAACACTCTGGCGGGCCAGGGTTGTCATCGCTTTTTCCCTCTCTGCGTGAACGAACCGCACGCCATCAGGCGGCGAGGAACAGCCAGGATCGCAAACGATCGGCTGCTCGCTCAGGGATGGCGACTCTGCGGAGGGCCCCGATGTCCTCTGCGCACCACCTCTCTCTCCTTATCTCTGCCGCGGCCCCTTGAAATCTGTCGGGACCGGAGCGTTGGATTTGGCGGACCCCCCAAGGGAGACATCTATGGTTGACTATTGCGCAAATCCACGGTGTGCCAGGCCCCTGAAGTACCTGCGGGATGGCAAGATCTACATTTTCGACGTTGGCTCGGCGCAGGGCGTCCCCGGCGCCAAACGAATGCGCCACTTGGAGCACTATTGGCTCTGCGGCACCTGTTCTGCAAGTATGGTTCTCGTCCAGGATCCGGCCGGCATCCGGGTCGGGCCGAGACCGGCTCGGATTCCAGAAGAATTCGACTCGTTCGAATGCGCGCTGGCTTCCTGAAGGCCAGTTTGCGCAGGTCGCTGGACTTGCGACAACCCGGGCACAAGACCTGACCATGCACCGCCGTCACACTGCCGCGCCGCCGCTGACATCCTTGATCCGGTGCTTCTGGTACTGGGAAGGCGCTCCCCTGTCTCACGCGCGGGAGCGCCTGCTCCCCAACGGCGAAGCGGCCATCATTTTCAATCTGCGCGACGACGAGATGCGCATCTACGACGCCGACGACCCGCTGCGATATACGTCGTGCGGCCTCGTCGCCATTACCGGTCCCCGTACCAACTGCTTTGCCATCGATACCGCCGCGGAAGAGCGCGTGATCGGCATTCAGTTTCACGCCGGTGGCACCTTCCCTTTCTTCCGCGAACCGGCGGCCGAAGTCGCTAATCAGTCCGTCGCCCTCGATTGCCTCTGGGGCCCGCGAGCTGCCCTCATCCGCGAGCAGTTGCTCGCCGCCGCCTCCGTCGACGCCATGTTCGCCCTCCTCGAGCGCGCACTCCTTGCTCATCTTGCCCGGCCGCTCGAACTGCATCCCGCTGTCGCCTTCGCCAGCGGTCGCATCTGCCGCGCGCCCCATGCAACCACGATTGCGGGCGTCACCCAGCGCATCGGCATCAGCCAGCGCCGTTTCATCGACCTCTTTCGTGACCAGATCGGCCTCACCCCCAAGGCCTTTTGCCGTGTTCGCCGCTTCCAGCGGGTCCTTGAAGCCGTCCACCGGCGCCAGTCTGTGGATTGGGTGCAGGTGGCGCTCGACGGTGGCTACTACGATCAGGCCCACCTCATCCATGATTTTCAGGACTTCTCCGGCATGACGCCCACTGCCTATCTCGACAAAGCGACCGAGCACCTGAACCACGTCCCGATGCATTAGCCCGCTGCGGAAGCCACCGTCAAATTTTTACAATCCTTCGCGTACAGCAGTCCGGCAGAATGGTCCTCATCTCAGGAGGGAACCATGTCCCCGATCAAAGCTATTCCCCACGGTTACCACAGCGTTCAGCCCTATCTGCATGTGCGGGGCGCGGCGCAGGCCATCGAGTTCTACAAAAACGTCTTTGGCGCCACTGAAGTCCTGCGCATGCCCCAGCCCGACGGTCGCCTCGGCCACGCCGAAATCCGCATCGGCGACTCCATCGTCATGCTCGCCGACGAGTTTCCCGAGCGCGGCATTCACTCACCCGCGCACTACGGCGGCGCACCCATGACCCTGATGCTCTACACCGAAGACTGCGATGCGGTCTACAAAAAGGCCATCGCCGCCGGAGCGAAAAGCGTCCGCGAGCCCGCCGACCAGTTCTACGGCGATCGCATGTCCGGATTCGAAGATCCCTTCGGCTTCCAGTGGTATGCCGCCACGCACATCAAAGACATGACGCCAGAGCAGCTGCAGACCGCCATGCAGGAGCAGCCCCAATGACCCCCGCGGAGTTTCGCCGCCTCGCCCTCAGCCTGCCCGATACCGAAGAGCAGGAGCACATGAACCATCCCGACTTCCGCAGGAGCGGAAAAATCTTCGCGACCCTCGCCTATCCCGACGAGAGCTTCGCGATGGTCAAAGTCTTCCCCGATCAGCAGGAGTCAATGGTCGCGGCCTCCCCGGCGACCTTCGCTCCCGTCAACGGTGGCTGGGGAAAACAGGGCTGTACGAATGTCCTCCTGAATACCGCGGACAAGGAGAAGGTGTGCGCAGCGCTCTCGGCCGCCTGGGAACGAGCTGCGCCCGCACCCCGAAAGGCGAAGAAGGCCCCATCGGGGAGGCGGAAGGGAACAGCCTGACTACAGCTCCCGCCGGCCTTCCATTGCGCGGGTCATCGTTACCTCATCCGCATACTCGATATCGCTGCCGGCCGGCACGCCGGTGGCGATACGGGTAATGCGCACGCCGGAGCCGCGCAGAAGATCGGCCAGCCAGCTCGCGGTCGCCTCGCCTTCGACCGTCGGAGAGGTGGCGACAATCACTTCATCCAGTTCACCGCGGCTGGCCCGGTCCAGAAGATTCTGCGTGCGCAGGTGCTCGGGCCCCACGCCATGCAGCGGCGAAAGCGTCCCGTGCAGAACGTGGAAGACCCCGTTCCACGAGCGTGTCTTCTCGATGGTGGCGATATTCGTCGGCTCTTCAACCACGCACACCAGCCGCTGATTCCGGGTAGGGCTGGCACAGTAGAGGCACGGATCGACATCGGTGATGTTGTTGCAGATCGAGCACAGCCGCAGCCGCTCCTTCACCTCGCGAATCGCCGTGGAAAGCGCCTCGGCATCCCGGTCGTCCGAGCGCAGGATGTGAAACGCCAGCCGCTGCGCGGATTTCGTTCCGACACCCGGCAGCTTGCGCAGCTCCTCGATCAGGCGCGCCATGGGTTCTGCAAATCGTGATTCTGCGAATCGTGACACGGGAGCCATTCTATGCGGGGTCCGCGACGGCAACCGGCTGTGCTGCCATCCGTCCGCGTCCGGCTCGAACTGCCTGGGCGAGTTCGCCGAGCAGTGCATGGGTTTCGTCCCAGCCCAGGCAGCCATCCGTGATGCTCTGCCCGTAAACGAGCGCGTGTCCCGGAACCAGCTTCTGTGCGCCGGCCACAAGGTTGCTCTCCAGCATCACCCCGAAAATCCTTCCATCTCCGGCGGCGATCTGCGCGGCCACATCGCGACAAACACCCGGCTGCCGCGCCGGATCCTTGCCGCTGTTGGCGTGGCTGCAGTCGATCATCACCCGCGGCGGTAATCCAGCTTTCTCCAGCAACCGGCAGGTCTCGTCCACTGAGGCCGCGTCGTAGTTCACTGTCTGCCGTCCCCCGCGCAGAATGATGTGGCAGTCCGTATTGCCGGCCGTGAACAGGATCGCCGACTGCCCGTACCGCGACTGCCCCAGAAACGTATGTTCGTGACTGGCGGAAAGAATCGCCTCGATTGCGATCTGCACGTTGCCCGAAGTCCCATTTTTGAAGCCCACCGGACACGACAACCCTGAAGCCAGCTGGCGATGCACCTGGCTCTCTGTCGTCCGCGCGCCAATTGCTCCCCAGCTCACCAGCTCCGCCACGTACTGTGGCGAGATCATGTCCAGGAACTCGGTCCCAGCCGGCACTCCCATCTCCGCCAGGTCCAGCAGCAGCCGCCGCGCCAGCCGCAAACCGTCATTGATACGGTACGACTCGTCCAGATACGGATCGTTGATCAGTCCCTTCCATCCCACCGTCGTCCGTGGCTTCTCAAAATAGACGCGCATCACCACCCGCAGATCCTGGGCGAACTCCGCCGCCGCGTCCTTCAGCCGGCGGCCGTACTCGCGAGCCGCGGCTGGGTCGTGAATCGAGCATGGCCCGGCCACAACCAGAAGCCGGGGATCGCGCCGGTTCAGGATCTCCACGATCTCGCGTCGCGCATGAAAGACTGTGGCGGAAGCCGCCTCCGTCACCGGCATCTCCTCTTCCAGAAACACCGGGGGCAGGACCACTTTGGTCGAGCGGATGCGGAGATCGTCTGTGCGATAGAACATAGGCTGATTCAAGTTTAAGCGACGACGCTTGCTCCCGGGTGAGCCTGCCTCCCGTGGGCTCCTATCATGAAGGTATGCGTTGGCTGGCGGCGCTGGTGCTGGCGATTCATCTCGCGTGGATTCTCTGGGTGATCGTCGGCGCCCTCTTCACGCGCGGCCGCCCGGGCTGGACGGCCTTCCACCTGGCCTCGCTCATATGGGGCATCATCGTGGAAGTCGGTCCATGGCCGTGCCCGGTGACGCTGCTCGAGCAAGGTCTCGAAGTCCGCGCCGGCGAGGCATCCTGGCACGGCAGCTTCCTCGTGCACTATCTTGACGCCGTCATTTATCCGCACGTGCCGGTGTGGCTCATCCTCACGTGTGGCGTGGCGGTCTGCGGAGTCAACATCGTGGTCTACTTCGTGAGGTTTGCCCTTTGGTGGCGCCGCCGCCGGACCGGCGTTCCCGATGACTAGCTCGGGCCGTTGCCGTTTCTGTGGCGCTCGTCCTTATGGTCCTGAAAGAAGGCGTCCTCTTCGGTGGAGAGCTGCTTAGCCTCGTCCGCGGCCGACTGCGCCGCTTCCTGCGCCGTCTTCAGCGAGAAGTCGTAGCTTGGATCGGTTCCCGCCGCTTTCAAATCCGCGGGCCATTTCGCGGTCGAAGCAACCAGATCCTTCAGCGATTTGCGGATATCAGCATGAGCCGAATCGTAAGTGTCGAGGTTGTCCTGCAGTTCGTCGCAGAGGTGCGTAAACTCTTCCAGCTTGTCCCGAATCTGCGCCTTGCGATTGGCGACGTCAGGATCGCCGGCCAGCTGGCGGATAGCCGTCAGCCGATCCTCAATGAATTTCGTATAGAGCTTGATGCGCTCGTTCGGATGGACAGCGTTGTCGCGAATCGCCTGAACTTCGTCGTCGCTGAGAGGATCCTGATTGTCCTGGGCGCAGAGGCGAACGGCCGATCCGGCAGCTAGAAGCAGGATAAGGAAGCAGGCGATCCGGCGAACCATAGGAAACACCTCAGTTAGTAATCATCTTCGACGCAGGCTGCTGCACCTTGCAAGTCCGGCGGCAAGAACCCCATCCCGGACGGCAGACCCCCTACTTGATCATCATGATGCCGACAATCTGCCCATTGGTGGTCTTATCCGCCGTGACGAAGTACTCGACCTCAGCCTTCATCCCCTCAAGGTCCTGGCAGGGATGAACGTCGCCGCTGGGCGTAAAGTTCGCCGCGCTGTAGTTTACTTTGTAATAGTTGTTGTTGTAGAGCGAGAGCGTCTTCGCCCCGCCTTCGAGCTGCAGCTCGATCACCGCCGGATAGCTGCACTTGACCCCGCGCAGAACCCCCCGAGCAGTCAGCATCTTCCCGTGCGGCGCCTCGGTGGCGTGCCTGAACGTAGGCTCCTGCTCCTGCGGCGCCGATACCGGCGCGCCGCCGGGCAGGCTGGTAACGATCGTTGTGCTAACCGTCGCATCGGCATGGTGACTGGCTTCCTGCTCGTAAGCCTGCCGCTGCCGAACCTGTGCCAATACCCGCTTCACTACGTCCAGCTCCAGCGGCGATTTCGCGATCGGCTGCGCGGTTTCCAGCACGCGAATGGCATCGTCGAAGCGGTTCATCTCCATCAGGATCTCCGCCGAGTTGATGCGGTAGTTCACATTGGCAGGGTCAAGCTCAATCGCCTGCAGGTTCAGCATGTGCGCTTCGTCGAGGGATTCGCGCCGTTGTCCGTAGAAAGCAGCGAGGCGGTCATAAGCCGGGGCAAAGCCGGGATTCAGCTGGATAGCCGCCTTAAAGTTCGCTTCGACGGCCGGTCCGCGATCGCCTCCGTCGAGAGCCAGCAAACCGCTTTCATACTGGGCAAGATAGCTTCCGGAATCGAGCGCGACCGCCTGGGCGTACCACTTTCTGGCCTCGTCGCGCTGACCGGAGCGCAGTTCCAGCGTCCCCATCGATTCATGCGCCTGTACATTGTTCGGATCGGCCTGCAGAACGCTCTGCAGCAGCGCCCGCGCCTCGTCCGTCCGCCCTGTGTAAAGCATCACATCGGCGCGAACCGCGTCGGCCTGCGGCAAAGTGAGAGAAGTGACCGTAAGCGACTTCGGGTCGATCGACGCTGCGGCGCTGGAGAGTCGCAGCACCGTGTAGCCGAGCTGATTTGTGTAGCCCTGCAGAACGGTCTGCAACTGATGCAGATCGCCGAAAGCCCGGGTCGCAGCAGTCACCGAATCGACACTCTGGCTCACCAGCTGAAGGTATTCGCTGACGTGCTTTGTGTGCTCCTTAAAATCCTGGATCATCAGATAGTGCGTCAGCAGCCACGATTCGGCATAGAAAAGCGAGCCCTTGGCCTCCTGGTGGTAGTACGGCGAGTTGGCGTCCACATCAAAAAGCACCGGCAGCGGGATAAGCGAGTTCCGCCGCAGCTCGGCAAGATCGGCCGCGCTCATCTGGCCGAAGAGCACATCCTTGTCGCGAATATCGGTGTTCTGGAAGAACTGTGCCAGACCCTCATTGAGCCACAAAGGCATGCCCTCGCTGCCGAGTTCGAGATGCGTCAGCTCGTGATAAACCGTCGAGTACGAATGCTCCTCTTCGGTATCGAGCCGCAACAGAATGTAGTTCTTCTCCGGCTCGCGCAGGAAAAGCCCGGCGAGATCCACTGTGCCCTTGGCCAGGTAGGCCGCCGGCTCCAGCGCCTGCATCTCCTTGCGGGTGCGGACGGCCACCACCACAATCGGCGTGGGCGGATCGATCCTGGCTTTGGGAAAGAGTGTCTGGAACAGCCACCGCATGCGTTCGAATTGATCGGCGAGATGGCGTCCGTCGTGGTCGCTGGCGTCAGTGATGACCGTGAAATGCGCGCTGCGGACCCTTATCCAGGCAGAGCCGGCAGCGTGAGCCCCCGACAGCGGTATAGTCAGGAAAACCAGCAGAAGAGCTACGCAGCGTTTCATGGGAGCGCGGAAGGATCGTATCATGGCGGGTCGCAACCAGGAATCCAGTTCAGAATCGAAGGCAACCCCTGCCGGTCCCGCCGTTTGCCAGGATCCCAACGACCGAAGTCGCTGGATTCGATGGATTACTAATCACTTCCCGCCCGGACAATTCGGCCGCTATCTCGTCATCGGCCTTCTCAACACCGCATTCGGATACAGCACCTATGCGGGCTTGACTGCGCTCCTGACACCGCATATTCCGTTTGCCTATTTGCTCGCGTCCGTCATCGCTAACTTCCTGGCCGTCACATTCTCGTTCCTCAACTACAAGTGGTTCATCTTCAAAACAAAGGGGAACTATCTGCGGGAGTGGTCGCGCTGCGTCGCCGTATACGGGGGGGCGATGGCAACGGGCACCTTGCTCTTGCCGATCGTTGTTTTTCTGATGCGGCACCTGACGCCCGCCGATCGCTCCGCCCCATATATTGCGTTCGCCCTTCTGATGGGCATCACCACAGTGGCCGGCTTTCTCGGGCACAAGAACTTCTCGTTTGCACCTTCCAGCGGCTCCGGAGAGCGGCGTTACTGATATCCGGCGCTCCTGAGACGCAGCCAAAGTGGTACCCCGCTGATATAGGTCGTGCTAGAGTGGCGGCAACATGATTGAGGTTTCGGAATGTGTTGCTTGTGGCGGCGCAATTTGCCAGGTTCACCGCGCTTTGGTGGCGCCATTTCTGGCGATGCGCATATGGAATCGCAAGCCCTTCTGTGTCGATTTGGTGAAGTGCGCCAGTTGCGGCTTCTTCTTCTATAATCCACGTCTTGATAATGCAGACCTGCACCGCCTTTACGCGGACTATCGGCTGAGGGAATATCAGCAGATGCGCCACGCATCCGAACCGTGGTACACGTCGAAATTCAACGAAGACCTGGCTTCTCCGGCTTTATACCAACGGCGACGGGCGGCGCTGGCTCCGCTGCTGCGACAGCATCTTGAAGGGCGAACCATCCGCCGCGTCCTGGACCACGGCGGCGATCGTGGCGACCTTGTGTCTGGCCTGATCGAGGGTGCGGAGGCTTTTGTCTATGACATCTCCGGCATTCCACCAGCTGCTGGGGTTACGGCCGTGGCCGATCCCGCCGCCTGCCAGCCCAACCTCATCATCAACAGCAATGTGCTGGAGCATGTCGGCTTCCCGCGCGACCTGGTGCGCGCGATTCTTGAGGCTGCCGGCGACGGGCTCGTGTATCTCGAAGTGCCTGCCGAACAGCCGACGGGCCTGAGCCGCATCGCCCGGCGCATCGCGCAAATCGGGATCGTGAGCCTCGTCCACCCTTCGCTGGCGGTTTCGATTCTTCGCCCGGCAAGCCTGTATATGATGCACGAGCACATCAATTACTTCACCGAACGCGCGCTGACCACCCTATTCCGTGCTGCAGGCGGGAATGTCCATGCGTCGGGCAACTACACCGTCGAAGCCAGCCCGACACGCGCGGAATTTGCCTGGTGCCTCGGCTCTCGGGATGGAACGAAAGCGTAACCCGTACATATTGGATCGGCTTCAACCGCGCTCACCGCCGGAGCGTTGAATCTGCCGGCGTCCACCATCGTCGAAGGAGCATTTAAGAACGCCGGCTTATCCGGGTGGTGTGGCCCACGTGAATTCCTCGCCGGTCGGCCTGTCGGAATCCACACGGTAGCCGATCTCTCGCAGCATCCTGCCGACGGGAATGGACGTCAACTGGTCGTTTAAGCGGTGTTCCGTCTCAATCGCCAGGTGGATCGGAGCTCGCCGCAGCGTCTCTACAGCACTTGCAATGACCTCGACTTCAGCGCCTTCGATATCCAGCTTCACAAACGACGGGACTCCGAATCGTTCGCACGCTTCAGCAAATGAGAGAGTTTCCACTTCGCGAGCGGCGGCATTATCGAAGCATTGATTGCGCCCAAGCAGCCCGGAGCCGACCGTCCCGCTCATGCTGAACATCTGCCTTCCCGTTGCGCCGGCAAGCGCAATCTTCAAAGGAATCACATTGTGCAGACTGTGCAGATCGATGTTCCGCAGCAGGAACTGAAAGTTTTCTTCGTCGGGCTCGAATGCAACTACCTTCCCGGTGCTCCCGACCATTTGCGAGAAAAAATAGGTTGTTGCTCCGGCGTGCGCTCCCCCATCCCATACGACGTCCCCTGTTGTGGGTCGATGCATGCGTGTGTACAGGTCAGCAGCCGCGTCTTCTACCAATCCCGGGAACCAAAAAGACAGGCCATTCCCCCGGTAGGTGTGAAGGGCTGGCTCCGAAAAATCAAGAACGTCCCTGCCATCTTCACCCTTGTGAGCGATAGTCGTCGCAAACAGGTGGTCCCAAACGTGAACAATAAACGGTATCGACGGATATTCACGCTCGGCAACGTGAACCGTTCTCTCGCCTTTCGACAGGCTGATACGACCCGCGCCGACCCGAACGCGGAAGCCGCTTACGCGCGCCTGCGTTCGGATCGCGAAGCGCAGAAGCGGATGGTTAGGGCCCAAATCGAGCAGCTTCGTCCGAATTTTCTCGTACAGGTTCAGTCGGGTCACAACGCCACTGTAATCGCGCCGAGAGGGGGCAGCAATGCCACTTTCTCGACATCGAGCAACTCGGAGCCGCAACCCCGTACTGCTGTGGCGGGCAGCTGCTCCGGAAGGCAATCGCGCCACTTCAGGGGCCGTCATTCTGTTCGGAGCACGGTTTCTCGAAGGTTTTTCACATCCGTAACTCGCCAGGAGCCTGATTCGGCGCATCGAGATCTCGTCCGATAAACTGATCTCTGGAACCGTTTCCATGACTGTGCTCAAAGCCGTGCGCGGCACGCGCGACCTTCTGCCGCCCGAGACCGAACTGTGGGATCGCGTCGAGTCCACCACTCGCCGCGTCATGGCCCGCTACCACTTCGGCGAGATCCGCACCCCCATCTTCGAGGACACCCAGCTCTTCGCCCGCGGCGTCGGCGAGGAAACCGACATTGTCTCCAAGGAGATGTACACGTGGGAGGATCGCGCCCGCGCCCAGTCTGAAAAGTCGCAGTCCCTCACCCTCCGCCCTGAAAACACCGCCGGCGTCGTCCGCGCCTACATCGAGCACAAGATGGGCGAAACCGGCCTGTTGCAAAAGCTGTATTACATCGGACCGCAGTTCCGCCGCGAGCGCCCGCAGAAAGGCCGCTACCGCCAGTTCTGGCAGATCGGCGCCGAAGTCATCGGCCCGCCTTCGGCCGGCTCGGAGTCCCCGCTGCGCGACGCTGAAGTTCTCGAATTGCTCTCGAGCCTCCTCGACGAGCTCGGCATCTCCGGCTGGACCCTCGTCCTCAACTCAGTCGGCTCCTCCACCGACCGCCCCCGCTACGTCGCCGCCCTCCGCGAAGCCCTTGCGCCTGTCAAGGATCAGATGTCCCCCGACAATCAGCGGCGCGCGGACACCAATCCCCTCCGCGTTCTCGACTCCAAGGAGCCTGCCGACGAAGCCATCATCGCGACCCTGCCCAAAATCGCTGACTACCTCGACGACGCCTCCAAAGCCCACTTTGCCGCCGTCCTCGCCGCGCTCGACGCCTGCGGAGTGAAGTATGAGGTCAATCCCCGCCTCGTCCGCGGCCTCGACTACTACACCCGCACCACCTTTGAATTCACCCACGGGGGCCTCGGCGCCCAGAACGCCCTCCTCGGGGGCGGCCGCTACGACGGACTCTCGGAAATGCTCGGCGGCCCCAAAGCCCCCGGCATCGGCTTCGCCATGGGCCTCGACCGCCTCATCCTCACCCTGCAGGCACAGGAGAAGGAATCCGCTCTCACCCTTGCCGACGCGTACATCGCGCCACTGAGCGAAGCCCAGAACGCCCCAGCCCTGCAGCTGGCCCGCGAACTCCGCCGTGCCGGCCTCCGCATCGATCTCGGCGACGGCTCCTTCCGTCTGAAGAAATCATTCGAAATGGGCAACAAGCTGGCCCGGGCCATCGTCCTCCTCGGAGAAGATGAGGAGCGCTCCGGTATTCTGACAGTGAAGACTTTCGCCACCGGCGACCAGACCAAAATCCCCCGCACGGAACTCGCGCAAGCCCTGCGGCCTTCTGAATAAGCGTTGCGCGGAAATCGATGTTTTTGAAGGGGCACGGCTTTAGCCGTGCCGTAGAACACAAGACCTCATTGGGCTTCAGCCACTGAGGGGAGCTTTTGTATCAGGGCACGACTTCAGTCGTGCCGAAAATGCCATAAATAAAGGGGCTTTAGCCCCTGCGCAATTTGCCACAACGGCAGTCAGGATTTCTTACTTTGCTCGACTTTCTCGGCACACGCCAACGCACCAATACCTGCGGCCAGCTCCGCGCCGCCGACGCCGGCGCCACCGTCACCCTCATGGGCTGGGTCAACCGCCGGCGCGATCACGGCAACCTCATCTTTCTCGATCTCCGCGACCGCTACGGCATCACGCAAATCGTCCTCGACAAAGACCTCACCCCCGACGGCCACGCCAAAGCAGAGCAGGCCCGCCCCGAATACGTCATTGCGGCCACCGGCAAGGTCCGCCTCCGCGGAGCCGATGCCGTCAATCCCAAAATGCCCACCGGCGAAATTGAGATCGCAGCCACCGAGCTGCTCATCCTCAATGACTCAAAAGTCCCGCCGTTCTCCCCCGCTGAAGAAGCGATCCAGAACGAGGAAGTCCGCCTGAAGTACCGCTACCTCGACCTTCGCCGTCCGGAGATGGCCCACAACATCGCCGTCCGCCACAAGGTCGCGCTCGCTGTACGCGAGAACCTGGCCGCCCAGGGCTTCTACGAGATCGAAACGCCGTTCCTCACTCGCTCCACCCCTGAAGGCGCGCGCGATTATCTCGTCCCCAGCCGTGTTCATCCGGGACAGTTCTACGCGCTGCCCCAGTCCCCGCAGCTCTTCAAGCAGATCCTCATGATCTCCGGCCTCGATAAGTATTTCCAGATCGTCCGCTGCTTCCGCGATGAGGACCTCCGCGCCGATCGCCAGCCGGAGTTCACGCAAATCGACCTGGAGATGACCTTCCCCCAGCAGGAGACCATCTTCGCCGTCGTCGAGAGCTTCATGCACGCGGCCTTTGCCGCCGTCGGCGTCACCCTCCCCATCCCGTTCCCCCGCGTCACCTACGACGAGGCCATGCGCCAGTACGGCATCGACAAGCCCGACCTCCGCCTCCCCGGCCTCACTGATATTCGCAGCGCCTTCACCGCGGAGCAGCTCCAGACCCTGGCCGTCGATCCCGCCCTGCCGGTCGTCGCCATCCGCATTCCAAAAGTTGGCGAGCTCAGCCGCAAAGAGCGCGATGACAACCGCCCCCTCTTCGAAACGAAGAAAGGCGCCAAGCTCCTCGACGACCTCAAGCGCCTCGAGAAATCCTTTCCCGAAGCCGTCGCCGAGATGCGGAACCGAACCGGCGCTTCCCCCGAAGATCTGCTCGTCCTCGTCGCCGGCGATGCCGCGACCCACATTCAGGCCAGCGACACCAAATTCGCCGGACGCCTCTCCGAGCGCGAAATCGCCGTCCTCAGCGCCGCCGGCAACTTCCGCGTGGAGTTGGCGAAGAAGTACGCCGAACGCCATGGCGCATTCGCCGTTACCGACAACGCCGTCGGCGCAGCCGCCTCAGGCCAGACCGGCGTCGATGGCTCCGCCGCCTTCCGCCCCCTGTGGGTCACGGATTTCCCGATGTTCGAGCACGATGCCGAAACCGGCTCCTGGGCGCCGGCGCATCACCCCTTTACCTCGCCTCACGAAGAGGACATGGACCGTCTGGAGTCCGATCCAGCCTCCGTCCGCGCCCGCTACTACGACCTCGCGATGAACGGCCTCGAGCTTGGCTCCGGCTCCATCCGTATCCACCGCCAGGACGTTCAGAAGAAAATCTTCCACGCCCTCGGCATGAGTGACGAAGAAGCAAAGGCCCGCTTCGGCTTCTTCCTCGAAACCCTGCAGTACGGCACCCCGCCCCATGGCGGAATCGCCCTCGGCCTCGATCGCCTCGTCATGATCCTGGCCGGAGCCTCCAGCCTGCGCGAGGTCATCGCCTTCCCCAAAACCGCCAAAGCCATCGACCTCATGATGGACGCCCCCACCGAAGTCAGCGATCAGCAGCTGAAGGAGCTCCACATCCGCCCCGTCCTTCGAAGCTGATGCTTTCCACCCACCCCCGCCTCTGTGCGCTCTGTGTTCTCTGGGGTGAATTCGGCGACCGGGCCGCCGGGTGATAATCTTGAAGCTTGCCATCCTTACTCTTTGAGGTTCCGGATCGCGTGAAAGCCGTGATGTTTCGTCTTGGGACGCTGGTGATATTGGGCGTCGCGTTCATTGCCCAGGCCCGCCTGCACGCACAGGTTACGGCGACCGCTCCGGAAGAAGAGACCCCGCAGTATGCCCAGCGCTGGGACTTCTTCGGCGGTGCCCAATACGCGCACTTCAATCCCAGCCCGGAGAGCGGAGTGCACGCCATCAACCTGCTCGGCTGGCAGGCCAGCGCGACCGTATGGATGCGTACGCGCTTCGGCATCGAGGCCAATGCCCGTGGCGAGTACGGCACGATGGATATTCCCGTCAACGCCTATGGCGTGGCGCCTACGGCTCCTATGTCCGAGCACCTCATCCTCTTCGGACCTGACTACCGCATGATGATGCACCCCCACTTCGACTTGAGCATGCACGCCCTTATCGGCGCGGCGTACGGCAGTTTCAGCGACGGCTTTCCACACGGAGTCGTCCCCCAGGACGTCGGCATCTACAACGACAAACTGGCCCTGGGCCTGGCGGTTGGCCCCTCAGTGGACTACAACCTCACCCCCCAGATCTCCGTGCGCCTCATCCCCGAATGGCAGCCTACCCACTACGGCTTCCCGTGGCAAAATGAGTTCGCCGGCTCGGTCGGCATCGTCTACAAAATCGGCCACCGGCCGCAGTAGACAAAGATGCGCCTGGCGCGGCCGCGCCCCTAACCCTTCGCCCCTTCTTCAGCCGCTACCTGGCTTTTCTCCTTCCGCGCTTCTTCCAGATCCGCCTGGTGCGCCAGGCGCAGGGCATGCCGGGTCGCGGAGTACTGCGCACCCGCCAGCAGCAGCAGCCCAGTCAAATAAGCCCAGATCATCAGCCCCACCGACACTTCAAACGGCCCATACACCGCATGCAGGTCCATATGCGGCAGCACCCAGATGTACAGCAGCCGTCCGAAGTCCCACAGCAATCCCATCAGGATCGCAGTCGGCAGTACCGCCCGTACCGGTAGCTTGCGGTTCGGCAGAATCCAGTAGATGAAGAAAAACATGCCGATGCTCATGAAGGCGACGGCAATCTGCAGAAAAACGTGATGGATGAAGCCGTACACCACGTTTTCGGTGTGGCCGAAGAACACGAGCGTGAGAATGCCGGTCTGCAGAGTAGCGGCGCACACAGCAAGCATCACCAGCAGCCCCACAATCCCCGCCAGCCCCAGAGAAACCGCCTGATTCATCAGGTAGGAGCGGTTCTTTGTCACGCCCCACACCCGGTTCAGCGCCACCTCCAGCGGCAAAAAGACCCCCGTCGACGAGATCAGCAGCATCACCACCGAGGCGAGTTGTACGGTGCCCGCCGGATGGACCAGCAGGCTCATGTTCCGCACCACAAAATCCTGATTGGATGGCAGGATGTCGTGCAGCATCCCGCCAATGACCGTCACCATCATCGTGGAATGAAAGACCTGGCGGGCGACCGTGAACATCATCACGATGAACGGAAACAGCGACAGAATGGCGTTCGCTGCGACGCTGAACGCGTAAGTGTGCACCTCCGTCTGCGACAGATACCCGCCCAGTGCGGCCAGGACGGGCCACCATCCACGGCGCCGCGGCCGAGCGGGTGGCTCAGGGATCTCCGGAAGAGCGTCCCGGGCGGCGTCCAGCGGCTCCAGATCAGTTTTGGGGGGCATGGGATTTCTGCCAAAATCCTAGCAGAGAGACTTTGCCCCGCCGCAGCCCCCAGGCGAGTCACCGAAGTACGGACTACTTCCGTAACCTCGCGCAAAATCCGCTTTTACCCGCAAAATTCCTCTTGATTTCGTCACCGAATCCTGCCATAACAGGAGCACGATTCTCGTCCCCACGAAGTGAATCGGATTCGGAAGGCCAGTTGTTTGATGTACCTGCATAGCTGTCTCTGCGACTGCCCGGCAACCGACTGAGCTGCCCGATACCGCCCTCGCAGGCGGATTACGGCAGCTTTTGGTGTCTCTGTGGCTCATTACATCCGTAATGGCACCAGAGACCGGGAGATCCGGAGGCTAGAACAACAGATGACGCAAACACATGAAGGAGTGCCAGTGAAAGAGCAGGGTGTGGTCAAGTGGTTCAACGGTGCGAAAGGGTACGGTTTCATTCAGCGGTCCAGCGGCGAGGATGTCTTCGTGCACTTTTCGGCGATTCAGGATTCGGGCTACCGGACGCTGAACGAGGGTGAGGCGGTCGAGTTCGAATGCCAGCAGGGCCCGAAAGGGCTCAGCGCAGCCAACGTGGTGCGCAACAACGCCTGATGCAACTCAGGTTTGCGGCTCCCGGTTAGTCCGGCGAGCCGCAGCCCTGGTTTTTCGGTTCCCTGCGGGGTTTCGCCACCTCTGAAGGGGCCAGTCTGTCATGGTTCCGGTCCGTCAGGATCTTCGCTGTTCGCGGACTGCAGCTTCCCCATGCCCCAGCGGGCCGTCTCGGCCAGAATCGGGTCGGCGTCCTTTGCCCAGCCCTCCAGGGTAGGAAGAAACTGCGTCTGTCCGCTGTTGCCCATGGCGACAGCCACATTCCGCCGGAACCCCTGGAACTTCGCCCGCCGCACCGGGCTCCCGTTGAACCAGCGATCAAATTCCGCTTCGTCCAGTGAAGCCAGCCAGTCGAGCGCAGGGTTCACCAGCGCCGGCCGCGTCGCAAGCTCCGGATCCGCCGCGATCGGCGCCCGCCGGTTCCACGGGCAAACATCCTGGCAAATATCGCAGCCAAACACCTGGCGGCCCACGCCGGAGCGCAGCCCCTCTGGAATCTCTCCCCGCTTCTCAATCGTCAGATACGAGATGCAGAGGCTCGCGTCCATCTGCCGCGGCCCCGTCAGCGCGCCCGTCGGACAGGCGTCCAGGCAACGCGTACACGATCCACAGCGGTCCGGCGCAAGAGCAGCGCGAACCGCAGGCATATCCAGCGACGTGACCATCACCGCCAGAAACAGCCACGACCCCAGCTCCTGATTCAGCAGACAAGTGTTCTTCCCCGTCCAGCCCAGCCCTGCATACCGGGCGTAGACCCTCTCCACCACCGGCCCCGTATCGACGAAGCAGCGCGACTCGAAGGTCCCGGCCTCCTCCGCGATCGCCGCACGCACTCCTTCCAGCCGACGCAGCAGGACCCTGTGATAATCCGTCGGCCGCCCGCCTTCACTCGACTCCCGCCCCGTCCACGCATAGCGAGCAATCCATCCAGCTTCCGCGGCAGCTGGATCGATCGACCGTGGCTGCGCGGAGTTGTAATTCGCTGCGCAAACAATCACCGACCGTGCCCACGGAAAGACCACCCTCACCGACGAGCGCAGCAGGCGCCCAGCCTCATCGCGGCGCTGCAGATACTGCATCTCGCCCGCGCGCCCGGCCTCGATCCACCCGGCAAAGCGTCCCCGCTCCTCCTGATCCTCGGGCGATCCCGGCTCGGGAACCGCGGCAATCCCCGCGGTCGTGAAGCCGGCCGCGCGAGCTAGAGCTTCCACTCGAGCCGGGGTTATCGCGTTCTGGAGCGAGGGTGCAGACATTGAAATCCCTGCAGTCAGCCTACGGGATCGCAGCGCAGACAGGGTAACCGGACCCGCCGTTTCCCCGGTTGAACCCCCGACCGCTTCCCCGTATACTGCAGCCAACGAGGGCTGGAGCCCCCGGCCCTCCAAAGCGAGGTGCGTCTTCAGTCAAAGTTTTGCCCTGACGCGTGAACGACCGCCGTCCGATGTGTCGGCATGGCGAGCCGTAGTTCGCGTGCTTCGAAGTACGGCGCGTGGCGCCCTCGACAGCATCTCCGCCGTTCTCTTTCCCTCCGATTGCCGCGTCTGCGGCCTCCCTCTTGCGCGTTTTTCCTTTCTTCCCATCTGTCAATCCTGCTGGCACGATCTGCCTGCGCAGACCGTCCCCCTCTGCATTCGCTGCGGCGAAGCGCTGACCTTCGACCTCCCCGGCCAGGACGAGGCGCTCTGCCGCCCCTGCCGCACCACGCCTCCGGATTTCGAAAGAGCCGTCGCCCACGGCGTCTATCGCGGAACCCTGCGCAGCCTGCTCCACCTGCTGAAATACGACGGACTGCAGCCTCTGGCGCACCAGCTTGGCATCTTGCTGGCGGATCAGATCCTCGAGATTCCCGGCCTGCCTCAAAACCTGTCGGTAGTGCCGGTCCCGCTCTACCGCAGCAAGCGGCGCGAGCGCGGTTTCAATCAGGCGGAGCACCTGGCCCGCGCGGCCATGCGGGTGGTCCGTCGTCGTCGCCCGGACATGCGCGTGCAGATCGAGGCAGGGCTGCTGGAAAGGCAGCGCGCCACAGAAAGTCAGGCCGGGCTCACCCCGCATCAGCGTCGCGCCAATGTGCGGGGCGCTTTTTTTGTCCCCCGGCGCAAGGCTGTCGAGGGACGGAACATCCTGCTTATCGACGACATTTACACCACCGGTGCGACCGCCCGCGCCTGTGCGACCGCTTTCAAGCGTGCCGGCGCCGCCCGCATCTGGGTGGCGACCATCGCCCGCGCGCAAAAGGAGTTTGTAACAGCAACGGTGGCAGAGCCGGCGGAACCACGCATCGAGACCGACCTGCCTATGGAACAGGACTTCACATACTGGGATCAGAAAGTTTCCCAGGGCCGCGCGGACCACGACCAGCGGCCAGGCACCAACGCACGCACCTGAGACGGAGGAATCATGTCGCTGGGAAAAGCTGGAGTGGCCGCTCGCAGACAAACGCTGAGCAAAGCTGTGGGCATGCGGCAGGTCGTGGCGGAGGGCCTCCGCGTCGTCACCACCCAGGCGCTGCAAACGCCGGTGCTGGTCCTCAACGCCTCCTATGAGCCGATCAACATCTGCGGAGCGCGCAGGGCCCTCGTCCTTGTGCTCAAAGGCGTGGCTCGTACCGAAGAGGAACAGGCCACCGAACTCCATTCCGCGCGAGTACGCATCGCCATGCCCTCGGTCATCCGTCTGCTCGAATACCGGCGCATCCCCCACCAGACCCGCGCTCTGTCCAGGAAGAACATCCTGCTTCGCGACCGGAACACCTGCCAGTACTGCGGCGTCCTCCTGCCCTCAGCCGAGCTGACCCTCGACCACGTCATCCCCCGCTCCCGCGGCGGTACCTCCACCTGGGAGAACCTCGTAGCCGCCTGCCATTCCTGCAACCGCCGCAAAGGCAATCAGCTCCTCGGCGAAATCGACCATATGAAGCTGCAGCGGGAGCCGCGTCCCTTCACCCTTCACACCAGCCGCCACATCATGCGCATGATCGGCCACGGCGACCAGAAGTGGCGCAAGTACCTCTATTATTAGCGCCGGCAGCTTGTCATCACCTGTAGCGGGGCGACGAAGCTGCATGCTCGACAGTCCAGCACG
>JBAUZR010000483.1:0-4128 GCA_049585375.1 Acidobacteriaceae bacterium | reverse complement strand
TCCCTGTCTCTCGCAAGATACCGGCCCGGCTTCGGAGGAGTACCGATGCAAAAGTACCTCGCGACCTCGCTTTCCGCCCTGCTGCTTTTCAGCCCGGCGGTCAGCCCTGTCACAGCTGACGCCCAGGCGGACAATACGTCCACGCCGATCAAACACGTGGTGGTGATTTTTGGCGAGAACATCTCGTTTGACCACTATTTCGCTACTTATCCCAATGCGACCAATCCCAGAGGCGAACCGCGTTTTGTCGCTGATCCCGCGACGCCGAGCGTGAACGGCCTGAGTGGAGCACTCCTCACCAGCAACCCGAATCTGCTCAACTCTGCCAACGGCAAGGGGGCGATGAACCCTTTTCGGCTCGACCGCTCTCAGGCAGCCACCGCCGACCAGGATCATGCCTACACCCCGGAGCAGGAGGCTTTTCACAGCGGCCTGATGGATTCGTTTCCGGAGTTCACAGGAACGCCCGGTCCTCCGCCCAGCGCCTATACAACCACCGGACTGGTGATGGGATACTTCGACGGCAATACCGTCACAGCGCTGTGGAATTACGCCCAGGAGTACGCTCTCAACGACAATTCGTACGGATCGACCTTCGGCCCCTCCACGACCGGCGCGCTGAACCTGATCTCGGGCCAGACCAATGGCGTCTCTGACCAGATCAACGCCAGCGGCGACGTTGTGGACGATGGCAGCGGTGGCCTGACCGACATCGGCGACGCCGATCCCATCGGCGATATCTGCTCAACCACAACCGGCGCCCAGCTCAGCATGAGCGGTCAGAACATCGGCGACCTGTTGAACGCTGACGGTGTTACCTGGGGCTGGTTTGAAGGCGGTTTCGATCTGACCCGCAAAAACTCCAACGGCACAACCGGCTGCGCTCGCTCGACCACCTCTTCGGTCACCGGCGTCACCGAAACCGACTACATCCCCCATCACGAACCGTTCCAGTACTACACCACCACCGCCAACCTTAAGCACGTGCGTCCCTCTTCGGTGCACATGATCGGGCATGACGGCGATGCTGCCAACCACCAGTACGACATCGAGGACTTCTACAGCGCCGTTCGCGCCGGAAACATGCCTGCGGTCAGCTTCCTCAAGGCCCCCGGTTATGAGGACGCCCACGCCGGCTACTCCGATCCCCTCGACGAGCAGGCATTCGTCGTGCAGGTGATCGATTTCCTGCAGCAAACCCCCGACTGGGCTTCCACGGCGGTCTTCATCAACTACGACGATTCCGACGGCTGGTACGACCATCAGCTCGGCCAGATCGTCAACCAGTCCACCACCGCGAACGATATGCTGACCGGGAACGGCCAGTGTGGCGCCGGCACGGACAGCGCGCTTCCCGGACCCAGTGGCGCTGCCCACGCGCAGGGACGCTGCGGCTTCGGTCCGCGCATTCCGCTCATGGTCATCTCACCTTGGGCAAGGCACAACTTCGTCGACCATACCCTGACCGACCAGACTTCGATCATCCGGTTTATCGAAGACAACTGGCTCGGCGGCAAACGGATCGGCAGCGGCTCCTTCGACGCCGTTTCCGGCTCCGTCAACAACATGTTCGACTTCAGCCACATGGAAAACCGCCGTCCCTTCCTGCTCAACCCCAGTTCGGGTGAGCCTGCCTGGTAACTGCCTCCCATCTGGACCGGCTTCACGAGCCCTGTGCCCCGGGAGCCGGTCCAACACCTCATTTTCACGAGACAATCAGAGGGAATGTCCCTTTCTTATCGTTCCAGACGTCTCTTCCTGCGCGATTTTGCTCTCGCCGCTGCCGCCCTCGGTCTCGACCTTCCCGCCCATCCTGAGGACGTCCCCCCCGCTCTGGATCCCGGCACCCTCTCGCCCTTTGTCGATCCTCTTCCCATTCCCCGCAGAGCCCAGCCCGTCGCCTCGCGTCCCAACCCTGAAAATCCTCGCGAGACCCTGCCCCTCTACCGCTTCGCCATGACCGAGGCCCGCCTCCGTGTCCATCGCGATCTGCCTCCCACCCGCATGTGGACCTTCGACGGCAGCTTCCCCGGCCCCACTCTCGAGATCCAAACCGGCAAAGGCGCCATGGTCGAATGGCAGAATCGTCTGCCCCCCCATCATTTCCTCCCCATCGACCACACCCTGCACGGCGCTGAAGCCTCGCTTCCGGAGAGCCGCACCGTCGTCCATCTGCACGGCGGCCGCACCCCGCCCGACAGCGATGGCTATCCCGAAGACTGGATAGTCCCGGGCAAGTCGCAGACCTGCTTCTACCCATCGGCGCAGCCCGCGGCGCTGCTCTTCTATCACGACCACGCCATGGGCATTAACCGGCTCAACATCTATGCCGGCCTGCAGGGAATGGTCATCATCCGCGACCCTCGTGAAAATACCCTGGCCTTGCCCGCCGGTCCCTGTGAAATTCCCCTCATGATCTCCGACCGCCTCCTCACCCGCGACGGCCAGCTGCTCTACCCCGTCTCCCCCAATCCCCAGAAGCCCTGGGTCCCCGAAGTCTTCGGCAATGCCATCCTCGTGAACGGCAAGCTCCTCCCCTTTTGCGAAGTCGAGCCGCGCCCCTATCGCCTGCGCCTCATGAACGGATCCAACGGCCGCTTCTATCGCTTCGAGCTCTCGAACCGCGCCGCCTTCCAGGTAATCGCCAACGACCAGGGCCTCCTCACCGCGCCCGTAGCCGTCAAGCGACTGCCTCTGGCCCCCGCCGAACGCGCCGACATGGTCGTGGACTTCACCCCTCTCGCCGGCGAAACCATCCGCCTGGTCAGCGATTCCTTCGACATCCTGCAGTTTCGCGTAGCGAAGCAGGCGAAGTCAGCAGGGCAGCCCCTTCCCGCCGTTCTCCACCAAAATGCTGCCCGTCTAACCGAGAAAGATGCCGTCCGCACCCGCCGCCTCACCCTCGACGAACGCGTCGACGACGTGCAGCGCTCCATGGGCATGCTGCTCAACAACACACCCTGGCACGCGCCCGTGACCGAAAACCCGGTGCTCAATACCACCGAAATATGGGAGCTCGTGAACCTGACCGAGGATTCCCATCCCATCCATCTGCACCTGGTGCGCTTTCAGATCCTCGACCGCCGCCCCTTCGACGTTTTCGACTACATGAATCGAAACATCCTGCGCTTCACCGGCCCCGCCCAGCCGCCGGCGCCATTGGAGTCGGGCTGGAAAGACACCGCACGGGCAGACCCGGGCATGGTGACCCGCATCATCGTGCCCTTTGAAGGCTATGCGGGCCGCTACGTCTGGCATTGCCACATCCTCGAACATGAAGACAACGAGATGATGCGCCCCTATGAAGTCGTCCGGCCCGGTCCCGGCGGCAGCCACTCCGGATGATTTCCACCTTTTCCCTTTTGCAACCGGAATCAGGATTGGCTAAGGTTGAGGCAGACTCCTGTGCAGGCGCGGCCACAGCGAGCCCGGGCGCGCATCCCTCGTCTTACAACCCCTGGAGAGATGCAACGTGAAAAAAATCGGCGTTCTTTTCGGTATGGAAAATACCTTTCCCGGCGCTCTGGTGCAAACCATCAACGGCCGCAACCTCAATGGCATCCTGGCCGAGTTTGTGGAGATTGGCGCGATCCGCCTTGACCGCGAGCCCGAATGGTCCGTCATCGTCGATCGCATCTCCCACGACATTCCCTTCTATCGAGCCTTTCTGAAACATGCCGTCCTGCAGGGCACCACCGTCATCAACAACCCCTTCTGGTGGTCGGCAGACGATAAATTCTTCAACTACTCCCTGGCAGCCAGGCTGGGCGTGGCCGCTCCCCCCACCGTCATCCTTCCGCACAAGCACTATCCGCCGGGAACCACCGACCGCTCCATGCGCAACATGCAGTTTCCCCTCGACTGGGAGGGCGTCTTCAATTACGTGGGATTCCCGGCCTTTCTCAAACCGGTCAACGGCGGCGGCTGGCGCGATGTGTATCACGTCCATTCCCGTGAGCAGTTCTTCGAGGCCTACGACAAGAGCCGCGACCTCTGCATGATGCTGCAGCGTGCCGTGAATTTCACCGATTATTTCCGCTGCTACGTCGTCGGCCAGGAAAAGGTCCGCATCATGCACTACGACCCCCGCCGCCCGCACCACGAACGGTATGTGCAGAACCCTCCCGC
>JBAUZR010000482.1:0-4184 GCA_049585375.1 Acidobacteriaceae bacterium | reverse complement strand
TCCGTCAGCCGGGTCCAGAGAGCGACATCCGCTTCGACGAGGGCATCGATCTGTTCCGGGCTGAAGGAGAGCCCGGAATCTCCGGCGAACTGCCGCCAGAAGGAAGGTCCGTCGTGGCGGCCGAGGTCATAGTTATGGCGGTCGCGCCAGTAGTGGCGTTCAAACGTGTCGCGGTCGAAACCCGTCAGGGCGATGAGCTCGCGGTGTGCGGCGGGATCGGGTTGGCAGAGAACTTCGCCATAGTCGAAGATGACGGCACGGAGGGAGGAATTCGTCGACAAACAGGGCTCCTGGGGCGAATGGAGATACTCCTCCTATTATGCCGTGGGGTCGCAAGGCCGGGGTCGTCCCAGCATGCATTCACGAGACGCCAGCGAGGGCAGACTTCGGTAACGCGGGACGGCGGAAGGTAGAGCACAATGAGCGAGGAGCGGGCATAAACTTGATAGGTTCGCCGGATGTTCCCCCACCGGCTGCCGTGAGGGATATCTGGCCTGCATCTTCCCGCAGGAGGGTTCTCATGGCACCGTCCACCGAAATCACAGCCGCGCAATCAGAAGATCAGACCCCGGGGCAGAAGGAGCCGGTGATCCGAACCAAGCTGTACGGGTTTACCCTCCTGAATCACCCCCGTCTGAACAAGGGCACCGCGTTTACCGAAGCTGAGCGCGACACATTTGATCTGCACGGGCTGCTGCCGCCGCATGTGGGCACGCTGGCGGAGCAGATCCAGCGAAGACGCGCGGCGTTTGATGCGTACAAGACGCCGTTCGAGAAGTACACCTTCATGCGGGATCTGCAGGACATCAACGAGACGCTGTTTTACGCGCTGATTTTGTCGGATGTGCAGACCTTTATGCCGATCGTGTACACGCCGACGGTGGGCGAGGGATGCCAGCGGTTCAGCGAAATCTGGCGGAAGCCGCGGGGGCTGTTCCTGAGCTATCCGAACAAGCACCGGATCGAGAAGATCCTGTCGCACAAGCGGTACGACAATGTGAAGGCGATTGTGGTAAGCGACGGCGAGCGCATTCTGGGTCTCGGCGACCAGGGCGCCGGAGGCATGGGAATTCCGATCGGCAAGATGGCTCTCTATACGGCGCTGGGCGGCCTGCATCACGAAAACTGCCTGCCGGTGCTGCTGGATGTGGGCACAGACAACGAGGAGCGGCTGGAGAATCCGATTTACATTGGGTGGCGGCAGAAGCGAGTGCGGGGGGCGGAGTATGACGACTTTATTGAGACCTTTGTGCGCGCGGTGGAGAAACGCTGGCCGCACGTGCTGCTGCAGTGGGAAGATTTTGCCGGCTCGAACGCGGCGCGTCTGCTGACGAGATATCGCGACCGGTTGTGCACGTTTAACGACGACATTCAGGGAACCGCGGCGGTGGTGCTGGCCACACTGCTGGCGGCGATGAAGGCCGCCGGGACGAAGCTGGAAGAGCAGCGGGTGGCAATTCTCGGATTTGGATCGGCGGGCATCGGGATTGCGAACCTCATTGTGAAAGCGCTTGTAGGTGGCGGACTGAGCGAGAAAGAGGCGAGGAGCCGGATCTACCCACTGGGACGGCCTGGCCTGTTGGTCGAGGGCGCCGAGGGGATTCACGAGGAGCAGAAGGAATTTGTGCGATCGCAGAAGGATGTGGAGGACTGGCGGGTCGCCGACTCGAAGAAGATCACGCTGGAAGAAGTGGTGGGCAACGGCAAAATCACGGTGCTGATCGGCGTGGCCGGAAAGGCCGGAATGTTCACCAAAGAAGCGGTGCGCGCGATGGCAAGGAACACCGAGCGGCCGGTGATCTTCCCGCTGTCGAATCCGACGTCGAAGAGCGAAGCCACGCCGGGCGATCTGATGAAATGGACGAACGGCAAGGCGCTGATTGGCACGGGCAGCCCGTTCAAGCCGGTAAGGGTGGGCGATCGGGAAATCTGTATCGATCAGACGAACAATTCGTATATCTTCCCGGGCTTGGCGCTGGGGATTGTGGCGGCGCGGGCGCGGCGTGTGTCGGACGCGATGATCATGACGGCGGCGCAGACTCTGGCGCGGTTATCGCCGGTGGAGAAGGACCGGAGCGCGAGCTTACTGCCGCCGATGGCGCAGTCGCGAGCGATCAGCAAGGTGATTGCGGCGGCAGTGGCGAGGCAGGCGATCGCGGAAGGGTTGTCGGATCTGGGCGAAAGTGAAGTCGATGCGGCTGTTGCGGCTCACGTGTGGGAGCCGGTGTACCGGCGTTTTGAGAGGGAGAACTGAGGGAGTCGGTAGCCGGTAGCCTGTAGCTGGTAGCCGGATACTGGTGGCAAGAACTATGATGTGCCTGCGCCTATGACTGTCTCCGGACGCTAGTTCGGCTGAAGCCTGCGGACAACGCGGTGCAGGACACCGGTGCGCAGGGATGCGTCGAACCGTTCACCCCGGAGAAATCCATGACATTTCCAGATATCCTTACGCCCCGGCTGCGGCTGGTGGCGATTGCCCCCGCGCTGCTGCGGGTGGAAGGCACGACTTTGGCGCAGAGGGTCGGCGCTGAGCTTCCGGAGACGTGGCCGCCGGAGCACTGGGAGCCGCATGTCTGCGATTTCCTTGAGGATCTCTATGCGCGCGCGCCCTATGCGATCGCCTGGTCGCGCTATGTAGCGACGCGGACCGCGCCCGCCATGCTGATCGGCACGTTGGGTGGCTTCCCGCGAACGGACACGGAGGCGGAAGTGGGCTATAGCATTCTGCCGTCGTGGCAACGGCAGGGTCTGGCGACGGAAGGACTGCTCGCGCTGATGGACGAGATTCGACGGCGGAAGGAGGTGCAGACGTTCACGGCGCAGACCTACCCGCACCTGGCTGCGTCAGTGCGGGTGTTGGCGAGGTGTGGCTTCGTCCTGGCGGGTTGCGGCGATGAAGAGGGCAGCGTGCGCTATCGGCGGCTGAGGTAAACGTGTGCGCCAGTTCAGGTAAGCTGGAGGGACTTTCCTTTATCCCTGACTGGCAGTATGAGAAAGGACCTCTGGCATGAGACTGGCAAAGCTGGTCGTTGTGGTTCTGGCTGTAGCGGCGCCGCTGGCGCTGGCGCAAACTTCGACGTGGAAAGCTGACCCAAACCACAGCGAAGTGGAGTTCACAGTGAAGCATATGGGCATCACGAACGTGCACGGGCGGTTTGGCAAGGTGGATGCGACCCTGGAGTGGGACGAAGCGGACCCCACAAAGTCGAAAGTCAACGCCACCATTGACGTGACCGGCGTGGATACGGGAGTACCGGCGCGTGACAGCGACCTGAAGAGCGATCACTTCTTCAACGTGGCGCAATATCCCACGGCAACCTTCGTAAGCACGAGCGTGGAGAAGACCGGAGCGGGGCTTGAGGTGAAGGGCAATCTGACGCTGAAAGGCGTGACCAAACCGGTGGTGCTCGAGGTCCAGGGACCGACGCCTCCGGTGACGGGCATGGACAAGAAGCCGCATGTGGGGTTTGAGGCGACGACGACCTTTAAACGGACGGATTTCGGGATCGCGGCGGGAATGCCCTCTGGGATGGTGAGTGACGACGTCCAGCTGGAGATCGATCTGGATTTCGCGAAGCAGTAGAGGGAAATTCAACTGCGCGAGGGTCGGCCGAAGAGGTCGCCCTGTGCCATTTAGTGCGCCGCGCAGGTTTTGCGGCCAGTGTCGGCGATGGCGGCGATGCGCCACTGGCCATTGATGAGGACCAGGCTGAAGAGGTCGGTGCCGCAATGATCCACCTTGCCATCGGAGAGAAAGTCGAAGGGCGCCCAGACCACGGCGACATCGTGATCGATGCGGACGAGAGGATGGTGGATGCGCTCCTCGATGCGCGTTGTGCCGGGCTTCGCGACGCGGGCTGCAAATTCATTGAAGGATATCTGCACAGGCTTGCCGTCACGCATCAGCGTCAGTGATCCGCCGGGCACCAGAGGCGCGAGGATCGCCGCTGCGTCTCGGTGAGCCATACCGTCGAAGAGGGCCTGCACTGGGGCGAGGACGGCCTGGTTTTCAGGGGACGCAGCGTGGAGGGCAGGGCTGAAGGCCGCGAGGAGAAGGAGCGCGAGGAGGGGTTTCGCCATGGCGGACATTCTAACGGTAGCCGGTAGCCCGTAGCTCGTCGCGCAGAGTCTGGAACAAGTGGATGGCGGACAGTAGCCGGGCGGCGGACGGTGGTGGATTTCAC
>JBAUZR010000481.1:0-6599 GCA_049585375.1 Acidobacteriaceae bacterium | reverse complement strand
GCTGGGTGTGGAGCGCAGCCCGCGGGGCAAGATGGTATTTACGGCGCCGAATCCCTTTGCCCTGACCGGGCGGGAGGTGCTGCAGCTGGGGAAGGGGCACTATCGGGTCATTCACGGGACGATGACCTCCTGCCGGTTGCCCAAGCCGGACTGGCGCATCCTTTCCCATGAGATCGCGCTCAACAACGGGGTGGCAAGCGCCCACGGCGCCGCGTTTGAGTTGTTCCACGTGCCTGTTTTCTATCTCCCGTACATGACGCATCCGGTAAGCGCAGACCGGGAGTCGGGCATTTTGCTGCCCTATGTGGGCAATGACACCACCAAGGGATTCATCATTGGAGAGGGATTTTATCTGACGCTGGGGCGCAGTGCCGATCTGATGATGGCGACGCAGTGGTACTCGAACCGGGGGTGGGCGCCCAACGGGACGTTCCGTTATCGGGGCCGCGGGCAGAATTTCGGGAATTTCCATTTCCAGAGCCTTCTGGACAAGGGCATTCTGGAGCCGAACGGAAGTCGCGGAGCGAATCAGGGGGGCGTCGATATCGGAGCGAACGGACGCTACGATTTCACGCCGCACACCATGGGTGTAATCGACGCCGAGTATCTGAGCTCGTATGTATACCGGCTGGTTTTCGAGGACGATTACGCGCTCGCGATCAATTCTGAAGTGAAATCCAATATTTTTGTAACTCATGAAAATCGAGACATGTGGGCCAGCCTGCGCATGAATCGCTATCAGGATTTTCAGAGCTCGACGATCACGGGCGATGAGGTGCGCATTCTGCATTTGCCGCAGATCGACTTCGACGTTGCCGACCGCCAACTGGGGAGTTCCCTGATGAACTGGGGATTCAGCGGATCGGCCGAGGCGCTGTCGCGTTACGATTACCCGAATTTCCGCACGTCGGCCGAGGTGCCGCGAGTAGACTTTTACCCGCGCGCCTCGTTGCCGCTGCATTTTGCGGGCTGGACCTTTCGGCCGAACGCTGCTTTTCGCGAGACCTGGTACGGGAAGAGCCAGTACGCGGCGAATCTGGAGCAGCTGCCTGTGGTGAAGAGTGATGAGATCAGCCGCAGCGATGTGGAAGCGGGGTTTGAACTGCGGCCGCCAGCGCTGGAGAGAGACTTCGCATCGCCGTGGCTGGAGCATCTGCTGGGGGGTGAGCTGCGGCATACGATTGAGCCCGCGGTCTCGTATGGCTATGTGACCGGGATCAATAACTTCCGGCAGATTCTGCGATTCGACGAGACGGACGTGGCGAGCAACACGAATGAACTGGAGTACGGGCTGACGCAGCGATTGTTTCTGCGGCATATGTCTCCGCATCCGTGTAAAGGCGATGAGGCACTCGGTCCGGAGACCCTCTGCGGAGGGGGAACGCGGGACTGGGTCTCGTGGCGTGTGGCGCAGAAGTACTACTTCGAACCGGATTTCGATGGTGCGATTACGCGGGGCACGCCGAACCCGCTGGAAACAACCCTGGACTTTACCGGCGTGGACTTTTTGACCGGTCCACGTCACACGTCGCCGGTGATTTCGCGGCTGCGGATGCGGACGACCTCGACGACCGACGCGGAGTGGGATCTGGATTACGACGTGAAGGAAGGCAGGATCACATCCAGCAATGTTTTTGCCGCCTACCAGCACGGGTTCTACCGGTTCCAGTTTGGGGATTCCTATGTGAATGTGCCGCTGGGTGTCTCACCTCTGACCACGAGCCGGGTGCCGATCGCGTCGTCGAGCCAGCTCAATCCGTTTAACCAGATTCACCTGACCGCGGTTTATGGCGCGGCGAACAAGCTGGGCCTGAGCGCGGGGACCAACGTCGCCTATGATCTGGTGCACCAGCAGCTGCAATACGGGGCAGCCCAGGGGTCGTACAACTGGAACTGCTGCGGACTGATGTTCCAGTACCGGCGGTTTTCCCTGGGGTCGATTCGCGACGACACCGAGTACTTTTACAGCTTCAGCTTCGCCGGCATCAGCAGCGTCGGAGACCTTCGGCGCCGGATTAGCCTGTTTTGAGGCGTTTTGGGGCCGCGCCGGAGGGTGAACTGCGATAATGAAACAAGTACTCCCACTGAAGATGGCTTTGAGCCGAGAAGGCGGTCGTTCTTGTTGAGCAGGGTTTTGTTTTTTGGCTGCGTGCTGGCTCTGGCAGCCGGATGTGTCGCGCAGCAGAAGGATCCCGGCGCCGTGCCGGCATCTCCGTCGCTGAATCGAAAAATCGAAATCATGATCCGGTCGGAGCTGAATGTTCCGCCGGAATATCAGGTGACGATTGGGACGCGACAAAAGAGCGATGTAACGGGATACGACACAATCCCGGTCACCTTCTCGCTGCCGAGCGAACCGAGCCGTACGCAGATTGTGGACTTCCTGATCTCGACGGACGGCAACACGCTGGCGCGGCTTTCGAAATGGGACCTGGGGAAGGATCCCGGGGCAATGCTGCCAACCGAAGGCAGACCGGTGCGGGGCAATCCACAAGCCAAAGTAACGATTGTCAACTTCGATGATCTGGAGTGCCCGTACTGCGCGCGCATGAACGCCGAGTTCTTTCCGGACACGATGGAACACTACAAAGGCCTGGTCAAGTTCGTGTATCTGGATTACCCGCTGGTCGAGATCCATCCCTGGGCCATGCATGCGGCGGTGGATGCGAACTGCCTGTCTGCGCTGAACGGGACGGCCTACTGGAATTACGTGGACTATCTGCACACCCATGGTGAGGATGTGAGCGGTCCGACGCACGATGCGGCCAAATCGGCTGCCATGCTGGACAAGCTCGCCAGCCAGGAGGGGACGCGCGATCATCTGGACGAGACACAGCTGAACGCCTGCCTGGCGAAGCAGGACGATCACGGAATTATTGCCGAAATGCGAGCCGGAGACCTGGTGGGGGTGAACGCGACGCCGACGTTTTTTGTGAACGGGGAGCGCTGGGCCGGACAACTGGACGAGCACGAACTGTGGATCATGATTGACCGGGCGCTGCGCGAGCAGGGGATTACCCCGCCGGCGGAGAGCCCGACCGCGGCGACCCCGGCAGCGGGGAAATGAGTCTTTGCAGGGTGCGGGGACCGCATTATGCTGAAAATGAGCGCCGCTCCCCGATTCGCGGCGCAGCAGCAGGGAGAAGATTTTTGCCATCTCGACGGGTTTCATCGGCTGTTCTGGATTCTTTATTGCCTCCTCGGATCATCAAGGTTGCTGTCGTGGTTGTCGCCCTCGCGATGTCGGCCGGTTGTCAGCGCGCTCACGATGCCAACACCCTGGCCAGCGTGAACGGAAAGCCGATCGAGCGATCGGAAGTGGAGACTATCTTTCAGAACAACCTGGGCGAGTCGCACCAGCAACCTTCAAAGGTGCAGGCGGCCATCATGCGCCTGAACATACTGCGTCAGCTGATCGATGAGGAGATCGTGATGCAGAGGGCGGCCAAGCAGAATCTGGTGGCGACGGACGAAGAAGTCAACGACCGCCTGAACGAGATCAAAGCGCCCTTCACAAAAGAGGAGTTTCAGAAGCGGCTGGATGCGCAGCACATGACGCTGGAGGACCTGAAGCGGGAAATTCGGCGAAACCGGACGGAAGAGAAGCTTTTCAACAAGGAAATCACGTCCAGGATCAACATCACGGACTCCGACATTACGAACTACTACAACGACCACAAGTCCGATTTCAATCTCATTGAGCCCCGCTATCATCTGGCGCAGATTGTGGTCACGGCGCAGCCAATGCCGCCGCAGCAGGTTGGGAACCTGCAGAACAGTAAGGCGATGAACGAGGCGGAGGCCAAGCGGAAGATCGAGACGCTGTACAACCGGCTGGAGAGCGGCGACGATTTTGGCGCGCTGGCGATGAACTTTTCGGAGAATCCGAACACGGCGGGGAACGGCGGGGACATGGGCTTTGTGGCTGATTCACAACTCCGGCAGGACCCGACGGTGTACGCCGCGATCGGCAAGCTGAAGCCAGGCCAGATTACGGACATCCTGCCGATTTACCCATCGGCAAATTCGAAGCAGCCGGTCGGCTATCAGATTTTCAAGCTTATCGACCGCGAAGCAGCGGGGCAGCGGGAGCTGAACGACCCCCGAGTCCAGCAGGCCGTCCGTCAGCAGTTGCGGGACAGCCGCGAGCAGCTGCTGAAGAATGCGTATCTGGAGATGCTGCGCGACCAGGCGCGAGTAGTGAACTACTACGCGGAAGAGGTCTTCAAGGAAGGCGCGCAGTAGGTCGTTCGGGCGAATCCTCACCTGCGGCGGCCACTTCAGTTCTGTCATCTCTGAATTCTGGTTCAGGAAACCCTGGTGGTCGCGAGAACGCATTTCGGGACTCAGAAACCTCGTTGTTTTCCTGGTCCCACTGCCGTTAATCATGTGCCCGGCCCACGCAGGCGCACACGGCATCGGCTCTCCGCGAACAATGAGGTGGGCTAACGGACTTGTGGCGCTTACAGCGCCCGCATATTCTGCTAATCAGCAATGGACTTCGACAATCTGCGGACGTTTCTGGAAGTGTCGCGCCTGAAGAGTTTTTCGCGCGCCGCGCAGAAGCTGCTGCGAACGCAACCGGCGATTTCGGCGCAGATTCGCTCTCTGGAGACTGAGATCGGGGCGCGCCTGTTCGATCGCGACGGCGGCAAGGTGACATTCACAGCAGCCGGACGGCTTTTCGAGCCGTTTGCCGAATATTGTGTCGAGCGGCAGAAGCATATTCTGCTGGCGATCGCTGAGCAGGAGCGGTCCCCGCGCGGCGAGCTGTCGATCAGCGCCAATGAGGCGACGCATCTTTACATCCTGCCGCGGGTTTTTGCCCGGTTTCGCCGCCAGTATCCGCGGGTCATGCTGAGCGTGGTGCGGGCGGAGCGGCTGCGGACCCTGGAAAGCGTGGTGAATCGCGAAGTGGATTTTGGCGTGGTATCGATGCCGGTGCGGGATTCGCGGCTGACTGTGGAGCCCATTCATCGGGACGAGCTGGTGCTGGTCGCTCCCCCGGGTCATAAGCTGGCGGATCGTGGGCGCGTGCGGCTGGAAGAGGCGGCGAAATATCCGGTGCTGCTGCCCACCCATGGGCGCCGCCGGGAACAACTGGACGAGCTGTTTCGCGTGAAAGATCTGACGCCGCGAGTCGCGATGGAGGTTGAATCCAGCGAAATGCTGAAGCGCTACGTGAGTGCAGGTCTGGGGCTGGGCTTCCTGCCGCGGACCAACGTAGCAGAGGAAGGAAAGACCCGCGCTCTCCATATTCTGAAGCTGGAAGGGGTACGGCTGGCGCGTGATCTGGCGCTGGTTTTCCGCAAAGACCGTCAGCTTTCGCGCGCTGCGCAGGAATTTCTGGAGATCGCGACGCAGTGCTTCGGCATTGGCGATTCCGAGCCAGATTCCGCCTCGGATGATGCCGTATGATTGAAAAAGTGTAAATTTCTCGCGCCTGCGGTCTCTGCCGGATGGTCGCTCATGATAACTTTCATCGGTGACCTTCTGTCCGAACGCCGTTCGGAGCAAAGGAAGCACGCGGAAATTACAGGATCCGGAGGGATTGAGAATTGGGAAAAAGCATGGTCCCGCGACGGCTGTTCTTTACCAAAGGCGTGGGAAAACACAAGGAACGGCTGACCTCGTTTGAGCTGGCGCTGCGTGACGCCGGCATCGCGGCACAGAACCTGGTACGGGTTTCGTCGATCTTCCCTCCGCAGGCAAAACTGGTCCCTCGCAAAGAAGGGCTCAAGTATCTGAGCCCGGGCGAAGTGGTGTTCGCAGTGGTGGCAGAAAACTCCACGCGGGAGCCGCACCGGCTGGTTGCGTCCAGTATTGGGGTGGCGATTCCCAGTGATCGTAACACCTACGGTTACTTAAGCGAGCATCACAGCTTCGGTGAAACCGAAGACCAGGCCGGAGAATATGCTGAAGAACTGGCCGCGGAAATGCTGGCCACCACGCTTGACGTGGAATTCGATCCGGACACGAGCTGGGACGAGAAGAAGGAGATTTACCGAATCTCCAACAAGATCGTGCGCACCGCGAACGTAACCCAGTCGGCGATCGGCGACAAGCGCGGGCTGTGGACGACGACGATCGCGGCGGCGATTCTGATTTTCGAGTAGCCGGAAGCCGTTTGAGCCGGGGCGTGGGCCATAATGGCCTGCGCCTTTTGCTTGTTCTTGTGGGGTGTGTAACTGAAATCAGCACAAATATGACAACGGACAACAAATTTCGCGTTGGACTGGTGCAGATGAGCTGCGGGCCGGACCCAGACGCCAATCTGGAGAAGGCTGCAGACCGGGTGCGCGAGGCGGCGCGCAAAGGCGCGCAGGTGATTTGCCTGCCGGAACTCTTTCGCGCCCAGTATTTCTGCCAGCGGGAAGACATCGCGCTGTTCGACCTCGCCGAGCCGATTCCCGGGCCGAGCACCGAGAGGCTGGGAGCGGTAGCGCGCGAGGAGAAAGTTGTTGTAGTGGCGTCGCTGTTCGAGCGGCGTGCGCCTGGTCTCTATCACAATACTGCGGCGGTGCTCGAACAGGATGGCCGGGTGGCTGGGCTCTACCGCAAAATGCACATCCCGGACGATCCGCTCTACTACGAGAAGT
>JBAUZR010000480.1:0-3360 GCA_049585375.1 Acidobacteriaceae bacterium | reverse complement strand
ACCTGGAGCTGCTCCGCAACAAGGTTCATGCGGGCGGAGACGCTCTGCGTCACCTGGACATCATCCAGAGCGAGATCCGGCGGCTGGATCGGGTGGTACAGACCCTGGTCGATTTCTCGCGCCCCGTGGAGCTGCAGCTCAAGGACCAGGATCTGCGGAATGTTGTCTCCAGCGTCCTTATGCTGGCTTCGGCGGAACTGGAGACACGCGGCGTAGTCGTGGAGAGCCAGATGCCCGCGCGCCCGGTATTCTCGCGGGTGGACGCCGACCTGCTGGAGCAGGCTCTGCTGAACGTGGTTTTGAACGGGGCGCAGGCAATGAGTTCGGGCGGAACGCTGTCAGTGCGGGTGGCGGAGGACTCGCGGTGGGCGACGATCCGGATCAGGGACCAGGGAGAGGGTATCCCCGATGAGATACGGGCCCGGATCTTCGACCTCTATTTCACCACCAAGAAGGAAGGGAGCGGTATCGGCCTGGCGATGACTTATCGCATTGTCCAGATGCACCACGGGCAGATTGACGTAGAATCGAAAAGCGGGAGCGGAACCACATTTGTACTGCGGCTCCCTGTAATTTCTGCCGGTTCGGGACAGCGCGTACTTTTGGAACCAACGGGAGACGCGGTTCCCGGCGAGCTTGCTCGCCTGGGTGGAGAGACCCAGCCAGAAAGGTCCGGACCATGAGTTCCGGAAGAAGGATTGCGGCGCCGGCGTTGTGGCTGGTGCTGTTGACAGGATGCGCGGCGCGCCAACCGCGGGCCGTTGCGCCCCCGGTCGCACAAATCCCGTCGCTGCCTCCTGCCCGGATGGCCGAGCTGGTTTCCCCGTGGCCGCCGGATTTTCCACCCGTAAAAGACAGTCCCGTGAAGCTGGACACGACGACGCCACCAGAACCCACGGAGGAAGCGGGGGTTGTGGAACCGCGCCACACTCCGCACCGGAGAACCAAGCCGAGCGAGGACGCCGCCCAGCAGGAGACGCCGAAAGCGACGGCTCCGGCTCCTCCGCAGGTACCGGCCCAGAGCGCGGCAGTGGCGGCAGCACAGCCGTCGGAGGAATCGCCGATCGGGCAGCTCTCTACGGCCAATGACACCAGCAACACCGGCGATCGTCATGCGATCAGCGAGCAAATCGACTCGACCGAAAACGGGGTCAACGCTGTCAAGCGAGCCCTGACCTCAGATGAGCAAAAAACCGTCGCCCAGATTCGGATTTATATCTCGAAGGCGCGGGACGCCCTGAAGGCGGACGATCTGGATGCGGCGCGAACCCTGTCGAACAAAGCTCATCAGCTACTGGAACAACTGACCAAGGAGTAGCGCGCAGCCGCAAAGTCCAGAGGGCCTGCCGGGGCTACCTTTCGCCCCATTTCAGCTTGGCACGCAGCACATCGAAGAAGCTGTTTCCCTCGAGCCTCACCAGATTGACCGAGAACTCGGAGCGGCGGCATTGCAACTCGTCGCCGAGGCGGAGCTGAACGGCTTCCTGCCCATCGACGGTGAGGAATGTCTGATCGGGAATTCCCTCGACGCGCACCCCGATGTGCGCTCCCCCGGGAACGACGATGGGCCGCAGAGTGAGCTGATGCGGGCAGATAGGGGTCACGATCAGCACGTCGACACCGGGAACGAGCACGGGGCCGCCCGCGGCGAGCGAATAGGCGGTGGAACCTGTGGGTGTGGCCACGATGACGCCGTCGGCGCGAAAGGAGGCTGCGAGCTTACCGTCGACTCGCACCTGAAAGTTGCCCATCCTGGCAATGGCTCCTTTGGCGACGACGACGTCATTCAGGGCCTCGTGTTCGCAGCACTTTTTTTCATCGCGCCACAGCTCGCTGTGCAGCATGGCTCTGGATTCAAGGGAACAGCCATCTTTGCCCCAGGCTTCCAGATGCGAGTAGAGGTCCGCGAGGGGGACTTCGGCAAGAAAGCCGAGCGCGCCAAGATTCACACTGAGGATAGGAACGCCGGTGCGGGCAAAGACACGTGCCGCGGCCAGCAGGGTTCCGTCGCCCCCCAGCACAATCACGAGGTCGGGATGAAGCGAGGAGAGCTCGGGACGGGAGGAGACACGCTCGTCCATGACATAGTTCGCGCTGACGGGATCGAGCAGGGGCTCATAGCCGTGAGCCTTGAGCCAGAGAACGAGCTCCGGCATCAGCTGGCGCAGCTCTTCCTTCTGAGGCTTGGAGATAATAGCGACCCGCGGCATGAGGTTCAGTGTACCGGTCTTTGAGCCGCCGAGGGCGGACGGTGCCGGGCCGAACGGCCGGCAGGACGCCAGCCGTTCGGTGGGCTTCAGGATGGTTCTAAGTGGTGGAGCGGCTCTGTACCGCCAGGAACTGCGGCGGCACCGGGGTCCCGGAACCGTTCACCAGTTTTGGATCGATCGTGCCGGTATCCGTCAGTGAGGTTGTGTCGACCATGTGGACGAGATTGTCGCCGGTGGTGCTTGTGAAGAAAATCGACCCATCAGGACTGAAGACGCCGGCCACAGGAGCCTGGGCTCCGGAGGAGAGCTGGACAGTTCCGAGGGTTCCAAAGGCGCCGGCGCTGGCAGACGGCGTGTAGTAGGGCAGGACGCCTGTGCCGGCAGCGGCGTTATAGGTGACAAAGGCCACGCTGGAATCGGGCGAAGCGAGCACCTGATCGATCTCCGTTGGGGTAATGGAGAGCGTGCCGGTGTTGGCGGTCGTGTTCAGAGTGAGCGGAGCGGGGCCGTTGTAGGCGGGACAGGCGTTGACGGGCACGCCCGGCGTGGTTTTGCCCGCGTCCTGGTAGAGCCAGATGTCGGAAAACGTCGTTCCGTCCGCTCCGAGAACGTGATTCCCGTCAGCAGTGGCTGCCAGCTGAGCGGTCGCTACGCCAATATCCCCGGCTGAGGGGAAATACGGCGGTGCGGCGGTGGCGTTTGGGCAGAAGCTGTGAGTCGTTGTCGGAGATCCGGTAAAGAACGCTGCGACCTGAGGAACCGTGATCGTCTGCGTGGGTCCGCAGAAGGGATCGAAAGAGGGGTTATAGCCCGGGACGGCGGCGGTCCCACTGGCTTCGAGGGGGCAGCTGTATGTGCTGGAGGCCTGATTGTTGAGCAGGTACTCGGACCATCCGATGCTGGCGCTGTAGATGAACAGCGCATAGCTGCCTTTGGCTGGGTCGTAGCCCGTGATGTAGACCGTGCTGCCGTCGGGAGAGTACTGCGCGTGGTTGGCAATGCCGCCGAAGGTGGAGACCGCTCCGGAGGAGACGGTATAGACGTAAATCACCTGGCGGAGCTGGTCGTTGACGACGACCGTAGAACCGGTGGGAGAAACGGCCAGGACCGCGCCTGGAACAGCGGGGACTTCCTTGGTGAGGGTATTCGC
>JBAUZR010000479.1:0-12842 GCA_049585375.1 Acidobacteriaceae bacterium | reverse complement strand
GGCACTTCTGGCTGATGTGGATCTTCATCCTCTTTGTCGTGCCGCATGTGGTCCTGGTGTTCGCCGACGGCTGGGATACGTTGCGCAGCATGATCGTCGGCTGGTCAGCGAGACCGGAAAGATCGGAGGGCATCGAAAATGAACCCTGAAGAGAGTCACGAACTGGCAGAGCCACGCGATGCATCCTCCACCGGCGCGAAGGCGGAGCAAGAGATACAAGAGTCCGGTGCCGCAGAAGAAGCGACTTTGCCCCTGCCGCAAGTTGAGCCGTGCGAACCGGCAGTGCCCGCGCAGCCGCAGACAGAAGCCGGTCACGAAGAGAAGGAACTTGTCGCACCGCTACAAGTTAGCGACCCTGAACCTCCCGAGATTGAAGAGGAGGGGACGGACCCTGACGAAGTGCCGTTGCTGTCAGTTGTTTTTGAATCGGAAGATGTTGGCTCAACTCCTTCCATCGCTGCCGAGCCTCCTCGGGCCGGAACAGCGAAGAGCTTCTTTCGGGAACGCCCTCCGCAAAGAATAGAAGTGGCTCCGCATGTTCTGCGTCATTGGACTCGCCGTGACGTACTGTTTTTCGGGGCTGCTGCGATAGCGGCGCTGGCGGGCGGCGGATCTCTTTTGCCGCAGGCGACGCTGGAACGCCTGGGAGTACAGCATGGGAATAAGCCCCGCCCTCGGAGAGAGTGGCTTTTGAATCAAGCCTTGCGTGTCGACGACGATGTCGCGGAAGCACTCTACTCGCAGAACCGCCTTGTACCCACTTATACAAAATCGCAGATCACTCCGCTCAAGAACAATTACAACGGCGCGACTCCGGATCCCGGCTATATCCCCGACTGGCATTTAACGCTCAGCGGACTCGCCTCTGGACTCAGCGTTTCTCTCAATATTCGGAACCTCCTTGCGCGTTTCCAGATGCATGAACAGATCACGCGGCTGGTTTGTGTCGAAGGTTGGAGCGCCATCGCCTGGTGGGCCGGCCTAAGATTCGACGATCTGCTTTGTGCCTACCCGCCGAAATCGCAGGCGAAATGGGTCCGCGTAGAGTCATCGGTCAATCTCGATCCGTGGGGGAACCCCGATCCTTATTTTGTTTCGCTCGATTTGCTGACGGCCCGGCATCCACAGACCCTGCTCGCAACCCACTTCAATGGAAAGCCCCTTACGGTGGACCACGGCGCTCCGCTTCGCCTGCTCGCTCCGGTGAAACTCGGCCTCAAGAATGTGAAGGCTGTTACAAGGCTTTCGTTTGTTGCGGAAGAGCCGGCAGATTATTGGGCCGAGCGTGGATACTCCCGCTACGACGGTATCTAAGGTTCCTTCCAAATGAACCAAGATGTGGTTCGCCATAATCATGCTTCTGGCCTGGTGGTTTGCCAAACAACGAAAGACCGCCGCCGATCAACTGGCGGCAAGTGTATTGGAAATCTCGGAGAGGAAGAACTGGATTCGTTTTGATCTAGCGCTCCGCCCTTCCAACTTCCGCGCGAAGGTTCTGTGTGACACCTTTTGTCACACATTTCGCTCCCCTGGGTTGCTACAACGCGGTACAGGACGGTATGGTCCAACATGTGGCCGCAGGCCACAATACCCGCATGTGGTGCGGCGTTTCGCTGAATCTTACTGATTCTGTTCAGCTTGGTTGAGATGGGCTCTAACGAATCCCTCTCCCTCCGCCAGACTTCTCAGAGGCATTTCGATTCGCTATGCGCAAGGGTCGTGCCCTCGTCTCTGCTGACGGTTCTTCAACAATTTCATGACGCTTTGTTCATGGATTCCGCAGGGGATTGGGATGTCCGGGGAGTGAGGTTATGCCTCGCGGCCGGGCCTGTCAGAGGTGAATAAAAAGGGAATCTCCGGCCGTCCGCTTAGGCAAGTCACAGGATGAAAATACGCACAAGCCATGGTTACGACGGTAAGAATTACCCGTGCCTCAAATCGGGAAAGAACGCAAGTTGCCTATTAACCAAGAGATACCGAGTTGCCGGCATTGGCACGCCGATTGCCACCATGAAGGCATAATTCCAGCAGCCGACGAGGCCGTCCCCGCGACCCGCTGGCGGAAAGATCAGGCTACCAGGAATGAATAAATCTTTGGTACGTATTGAAAACTGGGCCGTCGTCGACGACCTGATTTTCCAGGGATTCCGCGAGCTTGAGCCAGGGCAGCGTTTGACAGGCACAATTCTGGCGACGACCGACCTTCCCAAAGGGACTATCTTTACCTCTGTCATTCAGTCCGTCGATCTCGATAATGGGGTGGTCGAAACCCAGAACGCCGTTTATCAGCTGGGTCAGATGGATGAGGGCTGGGAGCGGTGGGAGGCGGAGCAGAAGGAAGCCTCCGATGCCAATGCGATCCTGGCTGGGTTCATCCATGACCGCCGGAAGCCGGTTGCTCCCTATGGGGCGCCCACGTCTCTGGCAGCTCAGGGTTAAGTAACAACAGACTCGCTCGAATCGCAAGCGCGCCTCACTGCGAAGTGACGGCGCGCTTTCGTGTTTTTACTCGCGAGCTACTCCGCAGCCGCTTTCGTAGGCGCGGGCGCCGGCGTGGACTTGCCCAGCACCCACTTGTCATACCAGGCGAACCAGCGCTGGTAGCGATCCAGGATGAAACTGGGCCGCGTGAAGCCGTGGAACTGGTTGGGATAAACGATCAGTTCCGTGGGCACATTGAGGGTCTTCAGCGCCTCGTACATCTGCTCGCCGCCGGCCAGCGGCACGTTGAAGTCGGAGGTCCCGCCCATATAGAGCGTCGGCGTGTGGATCCGGTCTGCGTGGAAGAACGGATAGCCGAGCTTGATGTAGGTCTGCAGGTCCTTCCACGGCGGACCCAGCTCGTTGTTGTACTGCAGGATGTACTCATCGACCCCATACAGCACCAGCGGATCGCCCATCCCCGCCCCACTGCTCGCCGCCTTGAATCGGTTGGTGCTGGCGATGGTGTAATCGGTGAGAATGCCGCCATAGCTCCAGCCGCCCACCGCAAGCTTGTCCGGATCGATCTGGCCTTCCTTCACCACCTGATCGACCATGGCCATCAGATCCTCGATCTCGTGGTTTCCCCAGTCCGCCGCGATGATCTTCTGGTAGGCGCTGCCTCGGCCGGCGCCGCCCCGGTAGTTCACGTTCAGCTCGGCCCATCCGCGGCCGGCGAAGAGCTGCCGATGGATGTTCCATTCATGGGCATCCTGCCCATTCGGTCCGCCGTGGATGAACAGCAGCATGGGGTACTTCACTCCGGGCTGCGCGTCCACCGGCAGCGTCAACAGCCCATGCACCTCCGTGCCGTCCGCTGTCGTCGCGGAGACGTCGCGCGTCGGCGCCACCTTCAGCTCCGCCATCAGCGCGTCGTTCTGATGCGTAAGCGCGCGCAGGTGCCCATCTTCCATCGCGTACACCTCGCCAGGATGGCTGTCGGTGGACCATACGATCACCGCGTGTCCGGCCGCTTCATCCAGGCCTCGTGCCGTGCCCGCCTCGCTGATATCGCGATGCACCTGGCCGGTCGCGACATCCACCGTAGCCGGGTACTCGTTGCGATCGTCTTCCTCGAGCACGTCAATCGATTTCCCGTCGCGCGAGAAGTAAGGAGACGAAACCGCCCGGTCGAGCGATTCCGTGACCATGCGCGGCGCGGAGTCGCCATCGGCCGCAACGATCCCCAGATGCGGTTCGCTGTACTGCCACAGCTTCAGGGGGTCACCGCGGAGAAACGCAATCCACTTGCCGTCGGGGCTCCACTGGATGCGTCCCGCATCCGGCCCGTCGTAGCTGGTGAGCCGGCGCGGCGTCGAGTTCGGCTTCGCATCCACCACCCACACGTCGGTATTGATGGAGCGGTCCGGATCGGGATCGTGGTTGCTGACATACGCGATGCGCCTACCGTCGGGCGACCATACGGCATCCTCTTCGTCGAACTTCGTGTCCGTCGTCAGCTTGTCCAGCTTGCGCGTCGCAATGTCCCACAGATACAGCTGCGTGTGTTCGTTGTCCTTCAGGTATCCCTCGACGTCTTCCTTGAAGTGGTAGCGATCGATGACGATCGGTTTGGGCTTCTCCTTTTCCTTGTCGGTCTCCTTCGCCTTGTCCTTGTTCTCGTCCTCATCGGGCTGGATGGCCAGCAGCAGCGTCTTCGAATCCGGCGACCACGCATACGACGAAAGGTGGCCCTTAACGTCCGTGAGCTGATGGGCCTCGCCGCCGCGGCGATCGAGCACCCATACCTGTTCGCCCTTCGCCTGGCCGGGTCGCCCGGCAGTGAACGAGAGGTAGCGGCCGTCGGGGCTCCAGCGCGGGGCGCCAGAGGAGCCGAGTCCATTCGCGTCCTCGGCCGAATCGGACCCATAGGTCAGGCGGATGTTCTCTTTGCCGTCCCAGGAAACCATCCAGATGTCGGTGGTGCGCTTGTCCGCCTTCGTGTCCACGGTGGAAACGGTGTAGGCGATCCACTGGCCATCCGGCGAAAGCTCGGGACTGCCCACATCATGAAAGCGGAAGAGATCGTTCAGGGTTACCGGATGCGGCGCGGTTGTCGCTGGTGTTGTTTGTGCGGAAGTAGCCGAGGAAACAGCGAAGAGAGTCAGCACACCGAGAGTGCTGAAGGCAGGAAAAATACGCAGCGAAGGCATGCGCAGCAGTATATAAAAAGCGGGCGCCGATGCGGCGATCCCCGCGCGGGTTGCTCGCGAGCGATGCGAAGAGATGGCTTTGCCGCGACTGGATAAAGCTGACGCGCAAACGGTAAAAACTTCTGCCTGTCCGAGGCGATCCTGCAGCAGACGCCTCATTTTCATAGCAGCGTCTGGCATTCCGATTGCACCTAAGCATACGTACGGGAATGAATTTCGGCCACGGATCCCGGAAGATCGCGACCGAGGCGCATGAAACAGGTCACGAGATGCAGAAAAAAATTGTGCGCATTGAGAACTGGGCTGTCGTCAGCAGCGTGATTTATGACGGGTTCTGCGAGCTGGAACCAGGACGCCGCCTCACCGGCGATGTCCTCGCTCACACCCATCTACGTAACGGGCTCATCTACACCTCCGCGATCCTGGACGTCGATCGCCGGAGGGGCTTCGTAGAGACGCGCAACACGATCTACGAGCTGGGACGGGTGAATCCGGAATACGAGCAGTGGCGGGAGGCGAGGGAGAAGGCCCGGGCTGCCTGAGTCCGGCGCTCCTTCCCCGTCGTCTTTTCCGCACTGTGTGGACTCGCGTGGCAAACCCTGTCCGTCCACCGCTACGCCGTTTTGGCGTGTTGCTCCTTCAGGTTGCGGAGCAGAGCTTCCACCTGCTCCTCGCGCTCCAGCGCGGCAAAGCGATCGTCGAGAGAATCGCCATGCAGCAGTTCGCGGGAAGCGACGTTGTTCGCCTCGGCCCCGGCGATCTTCGCCTTCATCCGAACAATGCTGCTGTCGCCTTCCTTCTTCGCGATGATCTCGCGCGCCTTCTGCGCCCGGCCCACCACACGCGCCCGCCGATGCTCCGCGATCATCAGTTCACAGCGGCTGCGCGTCTCCTGCAGCTTCTGGTCCAGGTTGCGCAACGCCTGTTTCAGCGTCTCCACCTCCGTCTTCTGATCTTCGAGCTGTTGCCTGAACCCCTCTGCCATATGCTGCGCGCTCAGCGAACGCTCCAGCGCGGCCCGCGCCAGAGCATCATCGCCCTTACGCACGGCCAGCTCTGCCTTGCGTTTCCAGTCGGCGTCTGAAGTTTCGTGTTCCTTCCGCTTTTTCTCGAGAAGATGTTCGTCCGCCAGAGCAATCGCCACCTGCGTTTTTACCTGCATAAGCTGGTTCTCCATGTCGAGGATCAGCTGCTTGAGAAGTTTCTCCGGGTCTTCGGCCTTGTCGATCAGATCGTTCAGATTGGCCCGAAGCAATGTGCTCACACGTTCGAGGAGTGCCATGACCTTTTCCTCCGTCAGAAAAATCGGGGCGGAGAGACGCAGCTCTCCGCCCGCGTTCGTTACTTCCCATCCACTACCGGACCGGCTGTACCGGCGCTCCCGTTGGCGCGTGGGCGAATGGTCGTGATGTTCGCCATCAGCTCGCGCAGATCCATGCCGGAGAGTGCTTCGAAGAGAGCCGGCACCTGCGCTGCCATCTTCGCCATGTCGGCCGTGATCTTGTTCGCGCCCGCGGCGTCGCCTCCGGTGGAAACCACCGTGATCCGATCCACCTTCGACAGCGGCTCCGACATCGCACGTACCACCTCCGGCAGGCTGGTGATGAGGCGGTCGACGACGGCAGCCTGGTTGTATTCCTGGTAGGCCTGGGCCTTAACGTTCATCGCCTTTGCCTCCGCTTCGCCCTTCTGGAAGATGACGGCTGCCTCGGCTTCGCCCTGTGCTCGAATCGCCGCCGCCGTGCCATCCGCTTCAGTGGTGAGCTTGGTGCGCTGCGCGCCGGCCAGCGTTTCGATGCGCTGGCGCTCGATCTCGGCGCCCTTCAGCACGGTGGCAATCAGCTCCTTCTCATGGCGCAGAATTTCCGCTTCCTGCACCTTGATCTGCTGCTCCTTCTCCACCTGCTGCACCTTCACCTGCTCGGCGATCACCTGCTGCTGCGTGATGTTGGTCTGCAGTTCGTACGCCTTGTCTGCGGATGCCTGCTGCTTGCGGCTCTGCTCGGCAAACTGCGCCTTCTGGATGTCCAGATCGCGCTGTGCCAGAGCCTGCTGGGTCAGCGATGCCGTCTCCGCGATCACCCGCTCCTGATCGGCGGATGCCTTGGCCACCGCCGCCTCTCGGCTGGCAACCGCCCGGCGAATCGCCGTGTCGCGCTCCGCTTCCGCCGTGGCAATCTCCGCATCCCGCTTGATGCGCACAATGTCCGGACGCCCCATGTTGGTGATGTACTCGTTCTTGTCGCGGACTTCCTTGATCGTGAACGACACCACCTCGAGCCCCATCTTGCTCATGTCATCGGCGCAGGTGCCGCGCATCCGATCGGCCACCATCTCCGGCTCTTTCACAATTTGCTCCACCGTCAGCTGACCGATGATGCCCCTCAGGTGGCCTTCCATCACCAGGCGGATCAGCCCTTCCCGCTGCGGCGGCGTCTTGGTCAGGAACTGCTCGGCAGCGGTCAGGATCGACTCCTGATCGCTGCGCACTTTGATCTGGGCCACGGCTTCCACCGTCACTGCAACGCCCTGTTTGGTGTAGAGATCCTGCTGCGGAGCAACATCGAAGGACATCAGCTCAAGCGACAGCTCGCGGCAGCTCTCCACCATCGGGAAGATGATCGTCCCGTGCCCCTTGATCACGCGGGGGCCGCGGAACCCATAGACGATGAGCGCTTCATTCGGGCCTGCCTTGCGAAACATCCTGGCCAGCATGCCAGTGAGGATGATGAACGCCAGCAGGCTCAGTCCAACAATGACAATGATCGTGTTCGTCATAACGCCTGATCCTTTCCATCAGGGCTGATTGGGGTTGAGGTTGCGGCGTCGCGCGATGCGCCCTCTCCGGAGGCTGCGGCAATCTCGCCTGACAGCTCGTCCCAGGGGCGCACATACGCGATGCCTTGTTCGTAGCGCATGACCACCACTTCGATCCCGCGCGGAAGCGCTACGCCTGCCTCGCTGCGCGCGGGTGCAAAACGGCGCGAACCGTTCTGCGAAAACTGAATCTCCCCGGTGCCGTCCTCGCGAATCGGCCCGGTCACCAGTCCAAGAATGCCCATGATGTCGGTATCGGCCGCCGTCAGCTCCTTCTCATGCGGCAGCAGCACCTTCACCAGAAACCAGAAGAGCAGCGCCCCTCCCGCCACACCCGTCACCGTGGCCAGCGACAGGACGAACCACATCCCGAAGTCGTGGCTGCGCGCCAGCAGATAGCCGCACCCCCCGAACCAGCACAGAAACGCCGCAAGCGTGAATCCGTTCACGGGGCTGACGCTGGCTTTTCCCGCGCCCTGGGCGCCGGAGACATGGACATGCGTGTGTCTCGCGCCGTGCCCCGGATGCAGATGCAGGTGCACATGCCCGATGTGCAGGTGCGTGAACGCGCCCAGCGCCGACAGCACTGTGAGCGACAACCCCAGAGTGAAGCAAATCAGATAGAAGGTAGTCATTTCTGACCCTCCCTGCGCCGAGTGGCGCCGCCAGTGCGGCCTGCCGCCCGCGCCGTGCTCGCCGGCGCAGGATCGGCAGTCGGGGGGGAGCCCAGCACGTCGAACAGCCGATCCACCAGCCCCGGCGTTTCAATCACCGCCTGCAGCAGCAGCAGACAGCGCCGTGAATTGTCATGCCGCGACAGCGCCAGGAGCGCCCGCCGCAGCGCCGGATCGCGGCGGAAGCGCTCCGCCCCGCTGATCAGCCACAGGTCCAGCTTGTCTTCCAGAGTGCGCGCATCGCTCAGCAGCTCCGCGTGATAGCCCTCCGGATCATCGACCAGATACCCGGGATGCACCTTGAAGAACTTTGCCAGCACCTGCCGCGAGGTATTGGTCAGATGAGGCCGCGCCCCGCTCTCGATCTGCGAAAGGTAGCTCTGGCTCAGCGCTGTGCCGGTTTCCGACTTCAGCGCCCTCACCATCTCCTGCTGCGTGATCGCGCGGCCCAGCCCCCGCAGCTCGCCTTCGGTTTCCCGAAGATACTTGAATTTTTCGCCCAGTTTCATAGGTAGTATTGCAAATCGCGATCAGTATATCGCAAATTGTGATAGAGTCAAGAACAGCTGTTCGGGGATGTTTTCATGACCTCAAAATTCATCATTCGGAATCAGCGGCACGAACGGCCGGATTGACGGCGGTTTGCGCGCAAAACTCAATCCTGTCGCACGAAATCGGTTGCGGCGGTGCCGCTTTCCAGTACACTTCCCAACGAAAAGGAGGCTCTCCATGCCTGCCATTTCAGCTGCCGACGCCATCTCCCCCGCCATCCAGCGAACCCGGAGCTTCCTCTTCCGCCCCTTCCGGTTCGGCACCTATCTCAAGCTCTGCCTGGTGGCGCTGCTCACCGAAGCCACCACCGGAGGAAGCTTCAACTCATCCTTCCCCGGCCGCCACACCTCGCACCATGCGTCGAACATCTCCTCGTTGCCCGCCTTCGCCATCACGCCCGCAAAGTTCGCCGCCGGCATCGCCATCTTCGCCCTGGTCGCCCTCATCGGGCTTTTCATCTATTACCTGATCACGCGCCTGCGCTTCGCCTGGTTCCACTGCCTCGTCTATAACATTCGCGAGATTCGCCCCGGATGGCGCTTTTACCGCGTGCCCGCGACGCGCTTTTTCTGGTTCAACGTCGTGGTCTACCTGGGATTTTTGCTGGCGCTGGGCATCGTGCTGATGCCCTTTGCTGCCGGATTTGTCGGACTCTTCCGCAGCCTTCAGGCCGGCGGTCACCCCAGCTTTGGCGCAATCTTTGCGCTTCTGCTGCCCCTGATTCCGATCTTCCTGCTCTTCGTCCTCGCCGGCGTCGCCGCCCAGATCGTTCTGCGCGACCTGATGCTGCCGCACTTCGCAATGGAGAACGCCAGCGTCAGTTCTGCCTGGAATGCGGTCTGGTCCCGCATCCGCATCGAAAAGGGCGGATTCTTCGTCTACGCTCTGCTTCGCGTGCTGATGCCCATCGCCGGCGCCATCGGCATTGTCATCATCCTGATTATCCCGGCGGTGCTCTTCATCCTCGCAATGGTTGCCGTCGAGGTCGGCCTGCATGCCGCCTTCGGCCATGCCGCTCTCGGCATCTTCCTCGAAGTCGCAGTGGGTGGAGTCGCGTTCGTCCTGGCGATGCTGGTCTTCATCGCCGCCTTCGGACCCCTCTACACCGGGGTTCGGCTCTACGCGCTCATTTTCTATGGCAATCGCTACCAGCTTCTCGGCGAGCGTCTCTATCCGCCACCGCCGCCTGCACAAATACCGGCGCCAGCCACGCCCTGACCGCTAATCGAGGGCGGCCTCTACCTGCAGGCGCAGCTTCTTCGGCGCTACCTGCAGATAGCTTGCCGTCAGCAGATCCCCTGCCTCGTCCCAGTCCACTGGGCCTCGGTCCAGCCGCAGGCCCACCCAGCCCCGCGGCCCAATATACGCCGGTGAATAGAACTTCCTGGGATGCGCTTCAATCAGCTTCGTGCTCTCGCCCGGAAACGCTCGCGTGCACACTGAGACGATCCCGTCGCCGTGATGATCGTTGAGAAAGTAGGCGAACTTCTTTCCCCGTACGGTGAACGCCGCATGGTCTCCCATGTCTTCGCGCGCGGTCTCCGGCAGCGCCCGGCACAGCGCCGACACCTTCGCCAGTCGCGGATCTTCGCTTCGTTTTGTGCCCATCTGCCTCGCCATCAACTCCCGGCTCCTGGCTACAGGCTCACCTTCACCGCTGCCGCAAAGTCCACTGCCGGCTTATAACTCGCGGGCAGTGTGACGCGCAGACCGTCCGCCGCCTGATGCCAGCGCACTCGTTCGCCGGTCCCAAGCAATTCAACGCGTTCCACTTTCCCTGGTTTCTGCTCGCTCGCCGTGCCCAGCGCCGCGATGGTGAATTCGCCCGTCGGCCAGCCCAGCGCGATGGCATAGAGGGTCTTCCCATCCTTGCTGCGCGTGAACCGAATATCCTTCTCGCCCAGCTTCGCGATGCTGTTGCCCTGGAACTCGCCCGCCTTGATCATATTCGGCCCCTCGCCGAAGATCGTCCACGGCCGCGTAGCATAGATCGCCTCGCCGTTCACCGTCATCCAGTCGGTGATGCGATCCAGCACCGCAATCTCCTTGCTGTCGATGGTCCCATCGGGTTTGCCGGGAATGTTCAGGATGAACGTCCCGTTCTTGCTGACCGTGTCGATCATCCAGTGGATAACGTCCCGCGGCGAAAGATAGCCGCCGTACTCTCCAGGCTTGTTATAGAGTGCGCGGTTGTAGTGCCAGTCGCCGATGCACGTCTCCGACTGCCACGGATATTTCGCGATCTCGCTCGTGATGCCCCGCTCCACGTCCGCCACCACGGTTTTCAGCCACTGTTCCGGCACTTCCTTGATGGTGATCACGCCCTGCTGTTTGCCGCCATGGGTCTGCAGGTTGTGGTTGTAGTAGAAGGCGCCGAGGTTCATCCCACCCCATCCCAGCGGAAACCGCGGGTTATCGAAATAGAGCAGGTCGGGATCGTGCTGCTCCACCAGATCGCGGGTGCGGTCGTAGAAGTTCTTCACGAACGAGGGATCCGGCAGCGCGTTGAACGGGTGCTTTGCATTGTAGAGACGATGCGGATCGTATCCCTGCCACCACATGTTCTTACCCTCGGCCTCGGTCATGCGCCCGTCGTAAGGCACGCCCGCGTTCGGGCCCGCCTTGTCCGCGCCGTGCGAAGTCTGGAACCACCACCAGTTGCGCGCCACGTGGACCGTCACACCCAGCGGCAGCCCCGCCGCACGCGCTGTCTTTGCCCATGTGCCGATCACGTCCCGATGCGGCCCCATATTCACCGCGTTCCATGGCTGATGTTTCGAGTTCCACGCGTCGAAGCCGTCGTGATGATTCGCCAGAGCGATGAAAAACTTTGCGCCCGCCTTCTTGTAGCGCGCGATCAGCTCTTCCGGCTCCCAGTTCAGCAGCGTCCACTGCGCGCACAGATCCTTGTAGCCGAAGCGCGACTGCGGCCCGTAGTGGGCGAGCTGGTATCGATAGTCCTCATCGCCCTCGATATACATCTTCCGTCCGTACCAGTCGCCGGCCTCGGGCACGCATTGCGGGCTCCAGTGCGCCCAGATGCCGAACTTCGCGTCGCGATACCACTCCGGCGCGTCGTACTGCAGCAGTGAATCCCATGTTGGCTTGTACGGACCTTCGCCGGCCAGGTTCGGAATCGGCGAAACCATCGGCACGCCATCCCACGATCCGCCCTCGATCGGCAGCTGGGGTGGCTCGCCCCATTCCGTCGGCTTCCAGTCGTTCTCGTCGAGCTTCTCGCTCACGATCTTCCCATCGACAAGCGCGTAGAAAACACGCTGATCCTGGGGCGTCGCGCAAAACTGCGCATAATCCTGCGTGTATTGGCCGAATCCCGGCGCCGCTGCGCCCGCCGCCGCAGCCTGAGGACCCGCACTCTCCGCGCTCGCAGCGGTTGAGGACGCCAGCGCCGCCTCCGGCACCGCCGTGGCTGCGGCCGTCGCCGCGATCATCTTGCAAAAATCCCGCCTGCGCATAGACCGCCTCCTGGGGGTGTTGGCAAAAGCCCCACGCAGTATAAAGCGCATGCTGCCCGCGCACGCTCAGGAATGTAGTCCCCGAATTTTGAAAGATTCCCCGCAGACAAGAACGCGCCGGCTCTTCTGAAGAGAAGCCCGGCGCGTCCCTGGCCTGCTAATCCCTGATCCCTGCATCACTCGTCATAGTGCAGCAGGCTGAACACGTCGTAGTCCAGCAGACGGTCCCGGCCTTTCAGGAAGTCCAGCTCGATGGCGAAGCCCAGCCCGGCGATCGTGCCGCCCAGTTGCTGCACCAGCTTCGTCGTTGCTTCCATCGTGCCGCCGGTAGCCAGCAAATCGTCCACCAGCACCACCCGCTGTCCAGGCTCGATCGCATCCTGATGGATCTCCAGCGTGTCCGACCCATATTCCAGGTCATAAGTCACGCGCGCCGTCGGCCCCGGCAGCTTCCTCGGCTTGCGCACCGGCACAAAGCCGGCATTCAGCCGGTAGGCCAGCGCTGGGCCGAAGATGAATCCCCGCGCCTCAATGCCCAGCACCAGATCGACATCTTTATCCATGTAGTACTGAGCCAGAGCATCGATCAGCATCGCGAAGCCCTTCGGATCCTTCAGCAGGGTGGTGATGTCGTAGAAGAGAATTCCCGGCTTGGGAAAATCGGGAATGGTGCGGATCAGCGCCTTGAG
>JBAUZR010000478.1:0-3198 GCA_049585375.1 Acidobacteriaceae bacterium | reverse complement strand
GCCCACATCAGTACGTCGCAGCAGGAGAGAACGCCATCCGCCTCCCAAGACCAGACCGGCCGCGTATAACAGCCCATTGAGCATGAAGAGATAAGCGCATAACCAATGAAACCGCAGAGCTGTACCGAGCATTCCGGGACCGAGGCTCATGTGGTTGTAAATCCAGTCCGGCGGGCTGCTGTAGTGGTGCAGGCCGCGCACATGGGCACATATCCAGATACCGATATCTGCCATGTCGTCGAAATTTCCGGTCTGCGGGTCGGGCGTGTGCTGGTAAACCGGGGAAGCCCAATAGATGGCCATGCCGCTCAGGATGAGGCCCAGGAGGATGGGTATGTTCAGCCAATGGCTCCATCGCACCAACAGGTGATGTTTGCGAACTATGCGCACGAGCGGCTGATCCACCGGTGTGCCTGCAGCGATCGGTGGCTCGTTAATTTGGATTGCCTGTGTTGTCACCGTTCAGTCTCTCCATGACGCACCAACCAGAGGTGCCGGCGCGCCGTCATCGACAGATCCCGGAGTCCGACGGAATTCTGCTGGAGCGGCTCCCGGTTGCCATAAGTTGTAATCATTGCCTTCTCGACGCGGGTCTGATGCATAGGGACCGTTGCGCCCGGACTTAATTACGCTTCAGCGAAGCGGATCTATTGGCTTCGCGGATCGCGGGCCTGGGCGTTTGCAGACACCGGCGTGATGTCTCCCGGTCCAGCCGCCGAAGTTTCGCGAGGGCTCTGGAGGCCCGACTTTTCACCGCGGTCTCTGACAGGCCGAGAACCTCGGCCGTTTCTCGAATGCTCAACCCTTCGACACTCCGCATGTGAATCACGAGGCGTAAAGCCGGGGACAGGCGGGCGAACAACTGATGCAGCCGGCGCTCATCTTCTGAGTTTCGCAACTGAGCCTCGGGATCAGGGCGGCAATCGGGCAAGAGGTCTGCGAGTGGAGTATGGTTGCCACTTTCATTGCGACCATCGATCGGGAGAGGATACACTCGAGCGCGCTTTCGGATGACCGTGCGCGACGAGTTCATGACGATCGCCGTGATCCAGGTCGACATCCGGGCCTGACCCTTGAACTGCCCCAGATGCTGCCACGCCGCCAGGAGCGCATCCTGTACTGCATCTTCGGCGTCGGCCGCGTCATGCAGACGGCGCATTGCCATACGACGAAAGTACTCCAGGCGCCTCGTGACCAGGTTCGTCATTTCGAGGACATTGGAACGGAGAGTGTCCCCGAGCGGCTCCGCCCGTTCCGTCTGTGCAACTATCCCACTCATGAAGACCTCCTTTAGGTTGTCGTACAGCCGATTTGGAACCTTCGCGATTCCTGTCTCTCAAAGACAGAGGAATCGCGTCGCCGGGCCTTCGGGTCAGTCAGCGCTTCGCGTGTATTGACGCCGCGCAGCCACACTGAAGATCCCGGCTCCGCTAACAATGTCTATCTGCAGTGTGTGAGTTATGCTGCTCACTCCGCTGCCTGTCTCAGTTTCGACGCTGCTACTGCACGGCGTTGCCACTGCGAAACCGCGGCGATGAGAAAGATCTTGTTGGTCGTGAGCTTTCCGTTGGACTGCCGGGTGGTCGCTGCGTATACCGTGTCTCCTGGCACCAGGTGAACCGTTCCCGGTACAACCTGGGTGACTGAGACATTTGCCGGTACCGCAATTGCCTTTGCGCCTCCCTGGTAGTGAACAACCAGCGCGGTGCCATTACCCTTCTGCACTGTGCCGTTTGTCATGCGCGAGTGGGACATGGCACTGACCGGTCGAGACACGGAGCCATTTGTCATTCTGCTGTGTGTCATGGCGCCCCGAGAGTCACCCATCATGACACTACCCTCACCTGCGCCTCGCAGTTCAGACGGGAATATCTTGATTTGTGTCGCCACTTCCATTCCATTCGCCTGCTTCACCGAAGCGACGCCAACGTACGAACTGGAGGTGACGTGACTTAGATTCGAAGGCACCTGATGGTAGGTTGTAAGCGGCTGTCTGGTTGCGATCTGCACTACGCCGGAGGGCGTCTGGATCGCGATAGTGTCGCGGGTCGCTGTCACAAGCTTTCCCTTTACTCCCGAGATTGGCGGGGCGGCCTGAGCGCGCGCGACCGCGGGAACGACCTGCGCTGACAAAACAAGGGTGAAGATAAGACGGAATACGGGATGTTTCATGGGACTGTCCTTTCCGATTGTTAGTGCAGGAGCGCTTTGTGATCCTTGGGGATCCGGTCTCAACGATGAGTCGGCATAAGCGCCCCTAATCTCCTGCGACATCAGTCTGAAGAGAGACGACCTTCGTCGACGCGACATTCTGTGTGCCCATCGCAACCTTCTTCTCGTCCGGGCTCTCCGGCATTTCCATGCCAGACTCATCACCGGGCACCGTAAGAGCGCGGAGATAGTCGATGTCTCCGTATTGATGGAATGTGGCCTCACCCTGAACGACTGGCGTTCTGCTTTGGGTAGGGTTGTACAAAACAAATGCTGAATGCGACGCACCGGCTTCCTGAATCAGCAGTACATTGGAATAGATAGCCGGCTTAATGACCAGGTAAGATGCGGCCGGCAACTTCTGGCCGTTCACATAAAAGGAGAACGAAGTAGTAAACTTCGCAACATTGGTGGCCTGCGCATGCAGACTGGCGGTGAACAGTGCGCAGGCAGCTGCGACCAAACTTAATATCGTATTTTTGCGTGTCATAACAATGTCCTGGAGTGAGGATGGTTGAGTGTCGTGGTTGATGAGTGATGACGCAAGACCAGGGTTGACGGACGGAGCTGATCTCTGTTCGCCCTGTGTCTGATCTGAGAGCAGTAAGTTCTCTTGCGGAATCCGCTCTCAATAGTGGAGTGGCACAGGCAGCGCGAATTATTCCCTGCTCCCACAGTTTTATGGACAAAACGCAGGAGCACTATCGATCACGGTTTCGGCTCAGGACGACGTGACGGGTCTGCGTCTCCTGCGCCAGCAGATCCACGATTGGCATGGGAGAAGTGAGGTAATTGCGCTCTGGCTATGCCCGGGAGACAAACAGGCCGCCATAACTTATGCGCGTCCACACTCTTTCAGCGAGTAGACACCGCTTAACGGATGAAAGCGGGAGGGAAGGACCACCGCATTTCTTCTCCGGCTCTGATGTCGAGCGATCAGATCTTTATTACAGATCCGATCTCAACAGCGAGGTGGCAGGAAAGAGG
>JBAUZR010000477.1:0-3002 GCA_049585375.1 Acidobacteriaceae bacterium | reverse complement strand
TCACTGTCTCGCACGGCATCCTGAACGAGATCTTCTGCCCCACCATCGACCGGCCGCAGATTCGCGACATGCAGTTCCTCGTCACGGATGGGGAAACGTTCTTTCACGAGGAACGCCGCGATCTGCTCCACGAATTCGAATACATCGACCCGGATGCACTGGCCATCTGCGTGCGCAACCGCGATCCCGAAGGACGCTACACGATCGTTCGACGCATGATTGCCGATCCGCACTACCCGGTGATGCTGGTGAACGTGCAGTTGGAGGGAGAGGACGAGTTTCTCTCGCGGCTCCATATCTACGCGTTGCTGGCGCCGCATCTGGAGGTTGGCGGACGGGGCAATTCCGCGCAGGTGGCCGACGTAGCGGGCCAGCGCGTGGTGCTGGCCTGGAAAGAGACGATGTCGCTGGCCTTTGCCGCCGATTGCGGTTTTTCCCGCGCCAGCTGCGGCTATGTGGGTGCGAGCGACGGCTGGCAGGACCTGAAGCAGAACTTCCAGATGGACTGGGAGTTTGGCTCGGCGCTGAACGGCAATATTGCCATCATGGGCGAGTTGCCCACGATGCGGCGCGAGTTCACCGTCGCGATCGGGTTCGGGGAAGGTCACCATGCCGCCCTCTCGGCAACGGTGGGATCGCTGGGCGTTCCTTTTGAGCGCCATCTGAGCCGCTTTATCGAGCAATGGCACCGCGCTGCGACGCCGCGCGAACTGGCGCAGCACAGCAGCGATGACGGACGCCTGCTGAACATCAGCCACAACGTGGTTCTCGCCCACGAAGACAAAACGTTCGCCGGAGCGTTTGTCGCGTCAGCATCAATCCCCTGGGGCTATGCCAAAGGCGACGACGATTTGGGCGGCTATCACCTGGTGTGGACCCGGGATATGGTCCAGACCGCCACCGCGCTGATGGCCTGCGGCCGATGGGAGACCGCTCTGCGTGCCCTTGTTTATCTGGCCTGTACGCAGAAACCGGATGGCGGCTTCTCGCAGAATTTCTGGGTCAACGGCGAGCCCTACTGGACGGGCATCCAGGCCGATGAAGTGGCTTTCCCCATCATGCTGGCATGGCGGCTGTGGAAGCACGATGCGCTGGGCAGCTTCGCCGCATTTCCGTTTGTCGAGCGAGCCGCCGGTTTCCTGGTGCGCTATGCCCCGGTGACCCAGCAGGAGCGGTGGGAAGAGACAGCAGGCTATTCCCCCTCGACGCTGGCCGCGGTGATCGCCGGCCTGATCTGCGCGGCCGATATGGCGCGTGCGCACGACGCACCGGAGCTGGCGCATTTTCTTGAAGAGCATGCGGACTGGGTCGAAAGCCATCTGGAAGACTGGACGGTGACGAACAACGGCATCCTGCATCCCGACGTGAAGCGCCATTTCATGCGCATCCGTCCGCCGGAGTGCGGCGATCCCTACGCGCACGAGGAGTGCGGGCGGGAGATGGTGCACATCAACAACATTGCGCCCGGCGAGAAGTCGGATTTCGAAGCGCGGGAGATCATTGATGCCGGTTTTCTGGAACTGGTCCGCTATGGGGTGCGCGCACCCGACGATCCCCTGATCGTGGACTCGCTCAAGGTTGTGGATTATGTCCTGAAGGTGGAAACCCCGAAGGGGCCCTGCTGGCTGCGCTACAACCACGACGGCTACGGCCAGCGCAGCGATGGCGGCCCGTTTCTGGGATGGGGCAAGGGCCGCGCATGGCCGTTGCTCGTAGGGGAGCGCGCTCACTACGAGCTGGCAGCCGGCCGCGACGTGGGGCCGCTCATCGCCACTATAGAACGGTTCGCCTCTGGCGGCGGCATGCTCCCCGAGCAGATTTGGGACGAGCCGGACAAGAACGGGCTGACGCTGGGAGGTCCCGCGGGATCGGCAATGCCGCTGGTTTGGGCGCACTCAGAGTACTTGAAGTTGCTGCGCTCGGCCGCCGACGATCGCGTCTACGACTGCATTCCTGTCGTGGAGGAGCGCTATGCGCGAGGACGGCATCCGAAGAGCGAGATTGAAGTCTTCAAAGTGCGTCGTCGGCAGATTCGAGGGATACCCGCGGGCAAAACGCTGCGGATTACCTCGGCCGAGCGCTTCCAGCTAACCTGGTCGCCCGACGGCTGGCAGACGACCCATGTTCTGGACAGTACTCAGGTGGGCTATGCCGGATCGTATGCCGATGTGCCCACAACCCCGGACCAAACCGGCTCGCTGACCTTTACTTTGTTCTGGCCGGACGAAAACCGCTGGGAGGGCCGCAATTTCGAGGTGATCCTCGAACCGCCCGCATAAGACCGACTACAGGTTTGCGTCATCCAACGAGGAGAGCGAAAATCAGAATTGATTGTCCGGCGATCCGATCCGCACCGTTCCCAGCGAATTGATTCCAGAGAAGAGGCGACGATATGAACGAGATTGATCAGTTATCCATCAATGCCCTGCGCTTTCTGGCGGTGGACGCCGTCCAGAAGGCGAACAGTGGTCATCCTGGTGCGCCGCTGGGCGACGCACCCATCGCCTATCTCCTCTTTCACAAGTACATGCGGCACAATCCGAAGCATTCGAAGTGGGCGAACCGGGATCGGTTTGTGCTTTCGAACGGACATGCTTCCGCGCTGCTCTATTCCGTGCTGCACCTGACCGGATACGACCTCTCGATCGAGGACCTCGAGCAGTTTCGCCAGTGGGGATCGAAAACGCCGGGCCACCCGGAGTACGGACATACCGATGGCGTGGAAGTGACGACCGGCCCCCTCGGGCAGGGATTTGGCATGGGTGTGGGGATGGCGATGGCCGAGAAGCACCTGGCGGCGCTGTATAACCGTCCGGGCTTTAACATTGTCGATCACTATACCTATGGCCTCGTATCCGACGGCGACCTGATGGAGGGGATCTCCCATGAGACAGCTTCGCTGGCGGGCACGCTCGGACTGGGCAAGCTGATTTATCTGTACGATGACAACCTGATCTCGCTGGATGGGCCAACGGAGCTGACCTTTACCGAAGATGTGCTGA
>JBAUZR010000476.1:0-6795 GCA_049585375.1 Acidobacteriaceae bacterium | reverse complement strand
AGCGCGGTCTGGCCCAGGTTGTTTCCCAGGAGCCGGCAAGGCGGGGCCGGATTGTTCTGCTGACGACCGCCGGTATTCATGTACAGACGGAGTACGCGCAGCGGCTGCGGATGGTGGAAGAGCGCTGGAAAGGGCGAACGGGGGCAGAGGCGACCTCCGCTCTTCGGACCGCACTGGAGGCTGTGGCGGGCGATGGCACGCGTGAGGGATCTCCGTTATTCCAGGGGCTCGATCCTTATCCCGAGGGCTGGAGGGCGAAGGTGCGCGCTGCGGCTACGCTGCCGCATTTTCCAATGGTGCTGCACCGCGGCGGCTTCCCGGATGGAAGCTGATCGCCGCGGACGCGAAAGCGGTTAGCGGATGGTGAGATGGTCAGCGACGTAGTGCCGGCCGTCAAAGCTGGCGGTGGTGACGATGTGCGAACCAACGCGCAGCTGAGTGCTCTGCGGGAAGCGCGCCGGATCGAAGTAGATGGTGTAGGTTTTCTGATCCTGGGAGTCGCGAATGGCTATCTCGCCTGTGTGCATATCGAAGTAGGTGACATCGCCGGCGAACTGGAAAGCCGCTCCCGGTGTGGCGAGGATGGTGATGTGATCGGCAACGCCGCCGCCGCGATTGTCGGCCTGGAACTGGATGGAGAGCAGGGCGCCGTGCATCAGATCGGACGTGCCGGGCGAGCTGGAGGCAAACGAGGGTGGGCCGACCCGCTCAATCGGGGTGTTGGCCGGAACGCGCAGATGAACAGGCTGACCGGACAGGCTGTTGCGGACGGTAAGATCGCCGTCGCGCGGGTCGAATCCGAGGACCTGTCCCTGGGTATTTCCTTCGGGGGCGCGGCTGAGCATGTGGACGCTGAGCGCAAAAACAGTATCGCCGTCGAGCACTGTCTCCACGGAGGCGTGTTCCTGGGGATGCAGATCGCTGAGAGGCCCCTGGACGCCGTCGCGAAAGACTTTGGTCCGCTCATCGAAGAGGATATTCATGGGATGGCCGCTGCCATAGACCTTCAGCGACAGCTGATCCTGCAGCGGATCGACATCGCGGATCACGCCGCCAATGACGGTGCTCTTGCCCAGCGGGGCGGCCGGCATGGGGGGAAGGTAGCTGGGGACGGTGGTGACAGAAGTGGTTGTGTCGGGAGCGGAGGCAGCGCTGGCGGCTGGGGAACCGCCGTTGGCTCGATTGGGATCGGGGGTCGATGCCGCCAGACACCAGGATCCACCCGCCAGAGAGCTGACCAGCACAAGCAACAGGAAGCGACGCATACAGGGCACCCTTTCACCGTTCGGAAGAACGGCAGTCATTGGATGACAATTGGAGGCCTAAGGTGGCCTGTTATCAGCAGGCAGGGGCGGCAACATTTGGCGGCGGATCGCATCCAAGTGTCTTGCAGCCAATGACCTTCTTCTGCCCCAGACCTAAAGTGACCTCGCTCAGAAGCAAACTGGGCCGCGCGGCCATGCTTGGCGCGACCGCAGCTCTGACCCTCTCGGCCATGGGCGTGGCGCGCGCACAGGACATTAAGATTACGCTGCCTCGGCACAGCCAGCTGACGCCGGTGCAGCGCCTGAACCGGGACGGCGTGGACGCGGTCCGCAAGAACGATTATGGCAAGGCGGAAGCGCTCTTTTATAAGGCTTACCTCTACGATCCGTCCGATCCGTTCACGCTGAACAACCTGGGTTATATCGCCGAATTGCAGGGCGAGCTGAGCCGGGCGCAGAACTTTTATAAGCTGGCTTCGGAGCAGGGAACCGATGCGTTCATCTCGCTGAGCAGCGAGAAGGAGCTGCAGGGAAAGCGGATGAGCGTAGCTCTGAACAGCCTGCGCGACACGCCGATGCAGGTGAACCGGATGAACTTCGACGCGATGAACCTGCTGGCAGAGCGCCGGAGCGCCGAAGCCGAGACATTGCTGAAGCAGGCGCTGCGGCTGGATCCGCACAACAGCTTCACGCTGAACAATCTCGGGGTGACGGAAGAGTCCATCGGCGACCTTGAAGCAGCGCTGCGGTACTATGACGCGGCGGCCAGCGCCCGCTCCAGTGAGCCGGTAGTGGTGACGACGGCGACTGCCTGGCGGGGAAAGCCGGTGAGTGAGGTGGCGCTGGCAAACGCGCAAATGCTGCAGGAAAAGATGAAGACGATCGATCTTCCCGCCGAGCGGGCCGCGATGCTGGCTTCCCGCGGCGTCACCGCGCTGAACCAGAACAACTGGACGACGGCGCGCGAGGACTTTCTGCAGGCCTATCATCTGAATCCGGACAGCGCCTTTTCGCTGAACAATGCCGGCTACGTAGCTGAGCGCGAAGGCGATGTGGAAACCGCGAATTTCTTCTACGCGAAAGCGCGGGCAGCTGGCGACGCGGCGGCGAAGGTCGGTCTGGCGACGCAGATGGCAGCGGAAGGGAATCCGCTGATGTCCGTGGCAAGCAACAACGACCAGGAGACCCAGGACAAGCTCGATGCGATTCGCGAACGGCGCCGTCATGAGACGGGCCCGATTGAGCTGCTCCACCGCAACGGAACGCCGGTGACGACGTCAGAGCCGTCACCACAGCCGCCGAACGGTGCGCCCCCGGCTGAACCCACTCCGCCTCAGTCTCAGCTTCCACCCAGTCTTCAATAAAACTCAGGAATCTCGGTCATCATGTCAAAAGCCTCTGTTGTTGCGCCTCCGTCGAAGGAATTCATGGTCCTGCTTTCGCAGCTGCTGCTGCCGGCGCAGGGCACGGTCGCTGTCGAGAACCCCGCGCTGGTCGCGACGCTCAGCGGTATGTCGCGGGAGCGCTTCGATGAACTGATTGCGCTGGCCAGCTCGAACCACGTGATCATCCGCGCGATGGAAGTGGTCGCGGCGATGATGCGCGGAGCCGGCGACGGCGAACGCGCGCTGTGGGCCGAGGAAGCACTGGCCGCCGAACGGGCGCGGATCGACAACGCGGTGTCATTCCTGAAGCGGATCTGTACAGCCTTCGAGGAAGAAGGCCTGGACGTAACGGTGATCAAGTCGCTCGATCACTGGCCGGATCTGGGCAGCGATCTCGACCTTTATACGAACGCCGATCCTGTGAAGGTTGGCGAGCTGATGGGGCGGCGGTTCAACGCTCAGCTGGCTGCGCGGAGCTGGGGCGACCGGCTGGCGCGCAAGTGGAACTTCGAGATTCCGGGACTGCCGGAGGCGGTGGAGATCCACATGGGCCGGCTTGGGCAGACGGGCGAACAGGTGGCGATGGCGGCCTCAATTTACCCACGGGCGCGTGAGGTTGAGGTGGGCGGAAAGACGTTCCGGGTGACCTCGATATCCGACCGCATTATGATCTCGACGCTGCAGCGCATGTATCGGCACTTTTATTTTCGGCTGTGCGACATTCTGGACAGCGGCGGACTCATCGAAGACCGCCTGGTGGATTACGACGATCTGCGGAGAGCCGCGCAGAGATCCGACATCTGGGAGGGCGTGGCCACCTATCTGGTGATCGTCTCCGACTACGTGCAGCAGTATCGCGGAGCGGGGCTGGATCTGCCGCAAACGGTGCGGGCGACGGCGCGCTTCGGCGGCGATCAGGTGTACTACGCAAAGGAGTTTCTGCGGGTGCCGATTTTGCCGCAGTCGGCGACGCTGTACCGGCACCAGCTTGGCGGGATGCTGCGCAAAGGAGAGCTGCACAGCACAGCGCGTCTGGGACTGCTGCCAGCGCTGGCGACTGCCGCTCTGGTGGGGATGAAGCTGACCGGGAGCGACAAGGGGATCTGGTAGGGCTCGCTTTTTTACCCTTTCCCCCAGGGCCGGGCAACGAACAGGCTTCGGGCGCTCTGCAAGGGGGCGCGGTGTTTGTTACGCCGCTGTAATTCCGCGTAATCTGGGAAGGAATGAGTTCTCGAAACAGGAGGGAATTCCTCCAGCTGTGCGCTGCGTCGGTTTCCGGGGCGATTCTGGGGCCGGCGGCCCATGCCATGGTTCAGTCGGGAGCGCCCAGCCCGCTTCCAGCGACACCGCCGACACCGACCCTCGAACGGTACATCGATCCGCTGCCGGTGCCGCGGCGCCTGCGGCCGGTTCGATCGGGGCGCGAAGGGGACGAATACATCATTCGGCTGCAGGAATTCTCGCGGCCGCTGCATTCGAAGCTGCCGCCGGCGCGACTGTGGGGTTTCGAGGGGGAATATCCCGGGCCCACCTTCGACGTGTGGCGGGGACGCCCGATCGTGGCCGAGTGGCAGAATCATCTGCCGACGAAGCACCTGTTTGTCGTCGATCCGCACATTCACGGAGCCATGCCGCCTTCGCCAGCGGTACGAACGGTGACGCATCTTCACGGTGCGGCCACGCCGTCGTTCAGCGACGGACTGCCGGAGAAGTGGATCACGCCGGGGCAGACCGTCCGCTATCGCTATCCCAACAGCCAGCAGTCGGCGACGCTGTGGTATCACGATCACGCGCTGGGCATTACGCGGCTGAATGTGTATGCGGGGCTCTCCGGGTTCTACCTGCTGCGCGATGAGCAGGAGCGGGCGCTGAAGCTGCCGGCGGGGGATTACGAGGTTCCTCTGCTGGTGCAGGACCGAATGGTCGATATGCAGGGACAGCTGGTCTATCAGCCGACCTTCGACGACGGCGTGCCGCTGCCGCCGGGGGTATGGGGCTCAGAGTTTTTCGGGAATTTCCCGGTGGTGAATGGGACGATCTCTCCGTATCTGGAAGTGGAGCCTCGTGCCTATCGCTTCCGGGTGCTGAATGGATGCAATTCGAGGGTTCTGCGGCTTTATCTGAACCTGGCGAAGTCGGCGCTGGATATTCCGGACCTCGTGAAATTCCACCAGATCGGGTCGGATGGGGGTCTGTTGCCGGCTCCGGCCCCGATCCAGAAGCTACTGCTGGGGCCGGCCGAGCGCGCGGATCTGATCGTGGATTTCTCCGGACTGGCGGGCAAGACGGTCACGCTGGAGAACGATGCGGCCTCACCTTTTCCGGGGTGGTCGACGACGATGGTGCCGCGCTTCCCGATGCACGAGTTCATGCAGTTCCGCGTGACGCGGCCGTTGCGCGGGGCGAAAACGGTCTTCGCGCTACCTCCTGCGCAATCCGCGCCTCCACCGGCGGACGATGCTTCGATTCCGGTCCGTGACTTCTATCTCCGGGAGAAGTTCGACGCGCAGGGCCGGTCTCTCGGGGTACGGATCAACAATTTGGGCTATGACGACCCGGTGACCGAGAACGTGCGGCTGGGCGCTGTGGAGAAGTGGCGCTTCATCAACACCACCGACGATACCCATCCCATGCATCTGCATCTGGTGCAGTTTCGGATCGTCGAACGGCAGGGATACGACACGGCAACGATGCTGTCCGCGGGGAGACTGCGGCTGGTGGGGATCGTGCGGACTCCGCACCCCAATGAGGTGGGAAGAAAGGACACGGCGATCGTCGACCCTGGAGAGGTGCTGACCATTCTGGTGCACTTTGAGGGCTATACCGGGCGCTTCGTCTTTCACTGCCACATGCTGGAACACGAGGACAACGACATGATGCGTCCTTACGTGGTTCTTCCGGCGGAGACGGCTTCGGAAAATAAAACGAGCGGCGCAAAGAACGTTTAGTCCTTGCGCCGCCCGGGTATTTGAGTTGTGAAGCCTGGTGCTGGTGCGCCAGCTCTATGGCCCCATGTTGGTCGGCTGACAGGTTCCAGTCGTGGTGTTGGGGGCTGGCGGGGTCGGCGGTTTGGACCACGGGATGCCGGTGAAGTCGAAGAAGTCGAGCAGGTTGGGCTGAGCCGCGTCGCGGTTGGTCAGGTGGGCGGAGCTGCCGATGAAGCGGTTCTCGACGAACTTGATGATCGCCGTGTGGTCCATGGGAATGTGCGAGACGTAGTGTGCGCGGGTGAACGGGGAGATGACCATGTTGGGCAGGCGGAATCCGAGCTGTGCGGCGAATCCATATACCTGAGCGGCATCGCCGGTGGTGGCTCCGGGATCGCCGGCAGCGAGGTCGCAGTGCAGCTCGGTTGGCTGACCAGCCGGGTTGGTGTTCAGGCATGGGTTATAGCTGTCGGGATTGACGGCGATGGAAGAGATATCCGTCGGGTACAGGCTCTTGTCGGCAGCGTCGGTGAAGTCGTTGGTGTGACCGGGGACCGGCGGGACGTGATCGTAGGGGCCGCCGCCTTCGTCGTAGCTGAAGAAGAAGACGGAGCTGCTCCACTCCGGACTCCCCATGAGGGCATTGATCACCTTCGCCACCTCGGCCTGGCCGGTGAGGATGGACTGCCCGGAACCGGGATGCTCGTCGTCCAGGCCGGATCCCGATTCGATGAATACAAAGCTGGGCAGCGTGCCGTTTTGCAGATCTGTGTAGTACGTCGTCAGGGGTGCGATTTTGCTGGTGTCGATACAGAAGGAGCCGGTCGGATCTCCGACTGCGGTAGACGACGTGGTACCGGTGGTGCAGGCCGCGTGGCTTGGGTTCTGATAGAGGTACTGGTGCGAGTAGGCGAAGTAGGTGAACCAGGTGGCCGGGTAGTAGTCATTGTCAGCACAGGTTGTGCCTTCATCGGCGAGGCAGAAGCCCTGACTGTCGGTGTAGTAGAGCTTCCAGGAGACGTTGTTCTGGTCGAGCTCCTGGAAGATGGTGGGAATGTTGAGCTGGGTGGTGATGTGATCGTCCTGGCTGGGATCCTTGACCAGGCCCTGGGTGGTGCCACCGGTAAAGGTGGCGAGGCGATTCGAGACGCTCTTGCTGGCGACCGGCGAGAACCAGCGGTCGGACAGAGCGAACTGCGAGGCCATGTAGTAGTAGTA
>JBAUZR010000475.1:0-6208 GCA_049585375.1 Acidobacteriaceae bacterium | reverse complement strand
GAAGTGCTCGAGGGCCTGGGCCCGGGTGTAGGCTTCTTCTCCCTTGAAGGATTTGGTGCCGGAGACGAACTCCATCTGGATGGGGACTTCGACCTTCAGGACGTCGACGCCGTAGCGCTCCTTGCCGAATTCTTCCATGGATCCGGTCACGATGTCGGGCTTGCGCTTCGCGTAGGCCACGGACTTCTCGTCTTCTCCATGGACGGCGTAGCCGACGGTCTCGAGGAAGAAGGGGATGTCATGGGCGCGGCACTCGTCACCGATGCGCTCGGTCCAGGCATGCTTGTGGTCGTTGATGGCGGATTTTTCGTAGGGGGTGTAGTAGAGGAGGATCTTGATGCAGTCGGCGCCGGCTTCTTTGAGGCGGCGGACGCTCCAGAGGTCGAGCAGGTCGGGGAGGCGGCCGGGGAGGGCGGCATCGCAGCCGGTCTTCTCATAGGCGAGCAGGAGGCCCTTGCCGTTGCGGCGCTTCGAGGCGGGCAGGCCGAACTCGGGGTCGAGAAGGATGGCTGAGGCGTGTTTGGTGAGGACCTCGGTGACCAGCTCCTTGAATTCGATGAGCGCCGACTCGGGGACTTCGGCAACTCCTTTTTCTTTGGCCAGGGATTTGCGGAGCGATCCGCGCTGGTCCATGGCGGCAGCGGCGATGACGCCACACTTATCCGATACAGATTTCAGTCCGGCCAGTTTGCCGGGGGTCATATTCGTCGACATCGGGTTCCTCTCCTGCGATTCGTTCGGTAAGAAAGTCTTCCTCTCGATTTTACGCGTCGAGAGCGAGGGTTGGGCACATGGCCAAAGTAACGTGGGGTGAAAAAGAGAGCCCGAAGCCTGGCGCCTGGAGCCTGGACGACCGCCTTTCGAGCGGCACGAGAGCCTGAACTCCAATCCCTAAACTCTAAACTCCGGATCCAGCGGGGGCGGGGACGAGGTCGCGCATCGGGTCGGGTTCGTCGGAGGAGCGTACTCCGAAGATCCACGCTAATGCGCCGAGGGCGGCTACGACTGCGGCAAAGGTGAGGGCGGTGCCGAAGTGGCCGGTGCGCTGGACGAGGTAGCCGGTGAGGACTGGCGCGACGATGCCGGCGAAGTTGGCGACGCAGTTCTGCATGCCGACCCAGCGTCCGGCTTGTCGGGGTCCGGCGAGGGTTTGGGCGATGGCATAGACGCCGGAGCTGGACGTTCCACAGCCGATGGCGGCTCCGGCGAGGCAGAGGAACCAGGTTTTTGGACCGGCGGAGGCGCAGCCCAGGAACGAGATGGCGGCGATGAGGAGACCGACGGTCATCGGCCACTTGCGGGCGGAGCAGGCGGGGACGCGGCGGCGGATGCAGCGGTCGGCGATCCAGCCGGCGACGATGGCGGCGGAGGAATCGATGGCATAGAGGAGGCCGGCGGTCCAGGCCATGGTCGTCGTGGAGAGATGACGCTCGTGGACCAGGTAGTACGGCAGCCAGCTCATGAGCAGGTAGAGCAGGTAGTTCTCGCTGAGGTGGCCGAGGGAGGCACCCCAGAAGGGTCGCAGGCGGGCGATGGATCGGAAGCTGGGCGGTTCGCCGGCGACGGGGAGCGCCGGATACAGGACACGGCGAGGCTTCCAGCGCTGCCAGGCGGGCAACCAGAGCAGAGCGGCGATGCCGATGGCGAGGAAGGTTCTGCGCCAGCCGATGTGGGCCATGAGGAGTCCGCCGCCGAAGGCTCCCAGGGCGGTGCCCCATCGGATGGCGGCGACGAGGAGGCCGTTGGCGAGGCCGCGGTCTTTTTCTTCGAGGCATTCGCTGAAGATTTTTGAGCTGGCGGGAAAGACGACGGCTTCACCCACGCCGAGCAGGAGGCGCATGGCGAGGAGGGTAGTGAATCCGCGGGCGAGGCCGGTGAGGGCGGTCGCGGCGGACCATGCGAGGAAGCCGAAGGCCAGGACTGTGCTGGCGGAGACACGGTCGACCAGCCAACCGACGGGGATCTGCAGGAGGACATAGGTCCAGAAGAAGGCGGAGAGGAGGATGCCGAGCTGGGAGGTCGAGAGGCCCCAGTCTTTGCTGAGCATGGGCGCGGCGAGAGCCAGATTGCCGCGATCGACGTAGTTGATGAGCACGGCGATGACCAGCAGAGCGATCGCCGGAGCTGCGCTGGTGCGTGGTTTGGCGTTGTCCATTGAGGGCCCGGCCGCGCGGGAGGAGCAGGACAGGATCAATCTACATCATGGATGGGGCGATCCGATGCCGGCTGAGGCTAAACATGCGGTGCCGCAGGAATGCTACTCTTCCGGGCATGAACAAGTTGGGGCTGTTCGTGCTAGTCCTGCTCCCTGTTCCCTCTGTGGCCTTCTCACAACTCACCTCCGCGGCTGCCGCGGAGCCCACGGCCTCTGCGGTACAAGTCATCACACTGGGCGATTCTGTCGTTCCGCTGGAGCGGGGATGGAAATTTGAACCAGGCGATTCGCCATGGGTGAATGGCGCGCCGCAGTGGGCGCAGCCGGATTTCAACGACGCGCGCTGGGCGTCGATGGATCTGACGCCAAAGGCGGGCGCGGTCGACTTGTTTTTTGGCACCTCCGGATTCATCCCCGGCTGGACAAAAAGGGGCTATCCCAACCTCAGCGGCTATGCGTGGTATCGGCTGCGCGTCCGGGTGAGCGACCCCTCCCAGCCGTTCGGGCTTAAGATGCCGGACAGCGTGGATGACGTCTTCCAGCTGTATGCCAATGGACATTATGTGGGCGAGTTCGGCGGCTTCTCCGGAAAGAACGTCACGGCATACATCGAACAGCCCATCTCGTTCGCGCTGCCGCGCCCTGGAGCGGATGGTGTCCTGACCCTGGCGCTGCGCTTCTATATGTCGCCGGCAACGCCCATCGGCACTCCCGACGCCGGCGGGATGCACGGCCCTCCGGCTCTGGGGCTGGCTTCAGCGATCGGTCTGATGCAGGCTTCGTCCGAAGACTCCGTCCTGCGCACGGAATTTGGTCCGCTTCTGGTCAGCTTTCTCCTCGTCCTGACCGTGCCTCTGGCTCTGTGGGCGTGGCTCTACGACCGCCGCTCGCGCGTCTGGCTCTGGCTGTTTCTGGCGCTGGCATCGGAGCTCCTTTATGAGATCGTGACGTCGGCCAGTAATCTGACAACGGCCTTAAGTGCCGGAACCATCCAGGCTCTCAGCGCCATTCTGGTCCCTTTGTGGTACATGTCCTTCGTCCTCTTCTGGTGGCATTGGTTCGGGCAGGAGAAGAGGCGCTGGATTGCGCGTGCCGCATGGTTGCTGGCCGGTGCGGCCGCAGTCGGCGGCCTCGTGGTCAGTGCCCCGTTCTTCGGCTGGAGTTTGGTCCCCAACGCCGCGCTGCCCTGGTGCAATATCGTTGCGACCGCATGCCAGACAGGATTATTCGTGTTCGATCTGGTCATCCTGGTGGAGGGCTTTCGCCGCGACCGCCTTGCGGCGCTGCTCCCCGCAATCCCGATCCTGGTGGGACTGTTTGGAACTCTGACGGTCAACTATCTGACAGTGGCCTTCCACATCCCGGACGAGTATTACTTCTTCGGGCTGGGCGTCTCCATCGGTAACGTCGCCGACGTTCTGATTGTGGTGATCATCGTTGGGCTCGCGCTGCGCCGCTTTATGCGGACCCAGGTGCGGGAGTCGCTCGTCCGGGAGGGGATGCATCGCGATCTGGAACAGGCGCAGCAGCTGCAGCAGAGGGTGCTGGTGCCCGAGGTGGTGACTTCGGCGGCCTTCGCGGTCGAGACCGAGTACCACCCGGCGCAGACGGTGGGCGGGGATTTCTTCCAGACGCTCACCCGGCCGGATGGCACGCTGCTGGTGGTGATCGGCGATGTGTCGGGGAAGGGCGTGAGCGCGTCGATGCTGGTGGCAGTGCTGGTGGGGGCGATCCGGAGCCAGGCGGAGCACAGCTTCGACCCGCAGGCGATGCTGGCCACGCTGAACCGGCGCATGCTGGGCCGCTCCGGCGATCACTTTGCGACCTGTCAGGCGGCGGAGATCGCGCCTGACGGAACTCTGCGCATGGCTAACGCCGGGCATCTGGCGCCTTACCTCAACGGTAGGGAGATGGAGATGGAGGGCTCGCTGCCGCTGGGGTTCCGCGAAATTGCGGAGTATCCGGCGCAGACGGTCCGGCTGCAGCCCGGGGATCGCCTGACGTTCATGACCGACGGCGTGGTGGAAGCGACCAACCCCGCGCGCGAGCTCTTCGGCTTTGAGCGCGCGCAGCACGCGAGCCGGGAACAGGCGGCTGCCATTGTGCAGCAGGCGCGGAGCTTTGGGCAGGAGGACGATATCACTGTGGTTCGCGTGGCTTTCGCGGCTGCCTGAGGTGCAGAGTTTTCGAGTTTGGGTCGAGGCCGGCCGGTCAGCAGATTGCTGTCTGCTGAGAATCGCGGAGCTCTTTTCGAACTCTAAACTCCGGTTCCCCGATGGAGGCGCACTGGAGGCCGTGGAGCTGGCCAATACCGGCCCGCATCGTTGACATCCGCGAAAACGGGCTCCTATGATGGCGGGCTGAAACTGTCCCGCAATTTTTCTGGATTCCACCAAAACGGCAGAACCGAACCGGGTACAACTGAAGCAGGATGAGGAGACGCGCGATGCGAGTCGGAATGAGAGTTTTGTCTGTGGTCGCCCTGATGGCCGGGGCGCCGGTCCTGGGGGCGCAGGAACATCCCGCGCCGATGCCCGCTGAAGCGACGGCGAATCCGGTGGTTTGGAGCGCGAAGACGCTTTACCAGCGCGATGCAAAAAACATGATCGCCGCGGCCGAGGAGATGCCCGCAGAGAAGTACAACTACCATCCGACGCCCGATCAGTGGACCTTTGGGAAACTGATTTCGCATGTTGCGCAATCGAATGGCGGGCTGTGCGGGGCGCTCTCGGGCAATCCGGCGCCGGCAGCGCTGCACGTGAGCGACACGGCTTCGAAGGCCGATCTGGTTGCGGCGTTGAAGGCTTCCTTCGATTTCTGCGGGCCGGTGCTCGACGGTCTGACGGACGCGAAACTGGGGGAGACGATCACGGTGTTCCATCGCACGATGCCGCGGGCGATGGCGGTGGTGTTGCTGCCGGCCGACCTGGCCGACCACTACTCCCAGATGGCGGCGTACCTGAGGCTGAACGGGATGTTGCCGCCTTCGGCACAGCCGAAAAAGTGACCGACGCCGGTGTGGGGCCGGCGCGGCATCTTCGCGCTTCCTGATGAAGACCCAGGTGCAGAGTCGATGGCGCGGTAACGCGCTCGTGGCGTTGCCTGCGGCGTAGAACGCTCAGGTGTACGGTCAGCGCTGGGCGGAGGCGATCGTCTCCTTCTGCAGCCGGTGCAGCTCGCGGATGCCGGCTTCGGCGAGGTCCATCATTTCCAGCAGGCGCGGGCGCGGGAAGGCGTGGCGCTCGGCGGTGGCCTGGATTTCGACGCAGTTGCCGTCTTCGGTCATGACGAGGTTCATATCCACTTCGGCCTGGGAGTCTTCCTCGTAAGCGAGGTCGAGGAGGACGGTATCTTCGACGATGCCGACGCTGGTGGCGGCGACGAGCTGGCGGAGGGGCGAGGCCTTGAGCGCTCCGGTGGCGAGCATGCGGTTGAAGGCGATGGCGAGGGCGGCGCAGGCTCCGGTGATGGCGGCGGTGCGGGTGCCTCCGTCAGCCTGGAGGACGTCGCAGTCGAGGACGACGGTGCGCTCGCCGAGGGACTTCATGTCGACGACGGCGCGGAGCGAGCGGCCGATGAGGCGCTGGATCTCGTGGGTGCGTCCGCCGACTTTGCCCTTTTCGGACTCGCGCGGAGTGCGCGTGAGGGTGGCGCGGGGGAGCATGCCGTATTCGGCGGTGACCCATCCGCGACCGCTGTTGCGGAGCCATGCGGGAACACCCTGCTCAACAGTGGCATTGCAGAGGACTCGGGTGTGTCCGATCTCGATGAGGACGGAGCCTTCGGCGACCTGGACGTAGCCAGGGGTGAGGCGGGCGGGGCGCATTTGGGAGGGCTGGCGGCCTTCGCTGCGGAAGAAAGGAGGCTGAGTCATCGGGTCAATTGTACGATTCGACCGATTCCAAAGAGGGAAACAGCCTGCGGGGGTGCCGGAATGGGAGGGCTGCGGAAGTGGCTGAGGGCGCTGGCATTGGGCGCAACTGCGGCGCGGGCGCGTGTCATTTCGGGAATGAGGCCAGGCGGATTCCCAAAGGGAGCCGAACGGGGTTAGGG
>JBAUZR010000474.1:0-8200 GCA_049585375.1 Acidobacteriaceae bacterium | reverse complement strand
CGATTTCGCATCGCCCAGGTTTGCCAGCAGCGAGAAGACCTTCAGCGAGTTGATGAAGCTCTTGCCCGCATTGAATCCGCCCTTGATGCCGAAGGTAATGAGTCCGCTGGCGCCGTCCGGCAGATATTTCTTCGCGCGCGCAGCGTACTTGCTGGACTTGAGACCAGGGTAGTTCACCCATTCGACGCCTGAGTGCTTCTCCAGATGCTGGGCGACGGCGAGGGCATTCTCGGAGTGGCGCTGCATGCGCAGGTGGAGGGTTTCCAGTCCCAGCAGGAACAGCCATGCGTTGAAAGGTGAGACAGCCGCGCCGGTGTCGCGCAGCCCCTGCACGCGGGCCTTCAGGATAAAAGCGAGCGGCCCGAAGGTTTCGGCAAAGGAAAGGCCATGGTAGGAGGGGTCTGGCTCGACAAAGTCCTTAAATCGGCCGGAAGCCTTCCAGTCGAACTTGCCGGCATCAACGATGATGCCGCCAATCGAGGTGCCATGCCCGCCGATATATTTGGTCGCCGATTCGACAACGATGTCCGCACCCCACTCGATGGGCCGCAGTAGAGCAGGGGTAGCGCTGGTGTTGTCGATGATGAGCGGCAGCTTGTTCTCATGAGCGATCTTTGCCAGCGCCTCTACGTCCACGATGTCGAGTTTGGGATTGCCCAGCGTTTCCGTGTAGACCGCGCGCGTCTTCGGCGTGAAGGCTTTGCGGATTCCGTCGAAGTCGTCGGCATCGACAAACTTTACCGCGATGCCAAGCTTGGGCAGCGTGTAGTGGAAGAGGTTATAGGTGCCGCCGTAGAGCGAGGTCGTCGACACAATCTCGTCGCCGGCATTGGCGAGAGTGGTGATGGCCAGAGTCTCCGCTGCCTGGCCGGAGGCGGTCGCCAGCGCCGCGACCCCGCCCTCCAGAGCGGCGACGCGCTTCTCGAAGACATCCGTCGTCGGATTCATAATCCGGGTGTAGATGTTCCCGAACTCCTGCAGGCCAAAGAGCCGGGCCGCGTGATCCGCGTCCTGAAAGACATATGAGGTGGTCTGATAGATGGGCACGGCCCGTGAGCCCGTGGCGGGGTCAGGGACTTGTCCGCCGTGCACTGCCAGGGTCGCCAGATGCTGTTTCTGCTGCTCGTCTGCCATTGCTCCACTCCTTTAGATGTTTTGCCGCCGGCCGTCGGTCTGCGTGATCCGCGCCATCCGAAAAAGCAAACGGCCCGCGATCGCTGTGACCGTGGGCCGGTGGGAACTTTGGATTTGCGCTTATTGCGCCTGTCCGCTCCCGCGCACGGTCGTGCTGTGCATACACATATGCATGCCGAAAGCGAGGGCCGCGCCGCTGGTGCGAAGAACCATTGCAGCCAGTATCAGGCTATCCCGGGAAATCCGTCAACGCACAGGACCAGGAGACGGGGTCAGCAGCCCTGATTCGCGTGTTTGGAACGTACCAGGAAGGAGATGGCCAGCGAGAGCAGAATTACCTGTAAGCCAATACAGACAAAAACAAACCAATGGGGCAGATGAACATGAACCATGACTGGAAAGAGACCCAGCACCGCCGCCATTGCAGCCAACACGACGGCTCGCCTCCGCAGACCGCTCAGCTTGCGCATGACTCTTCGTCTATCACAGGTCGAAGAATCATCCAACGCCACGAAAGGGGCAGATCCCGGCTGGGTTACCGCCCTTTCATACCGCCGAGCATGCCCATGGCACGGCGCTGCAGCATGCCACCCTTGCCCATACCCTTGAACATCTTCCGCATCTGCGCGTACTGCCGTAACAACTGGTTGACTTCCTGCACCGTTGTCCCCGAACCGGCGGCGATGCGCTTGCGCCGGCTCCCGGAGATTACCTCGTGATGGTCGCGCTCGTGCTGGGTCATGGAGTTGATGATGGCTTCGACCCGGCCGAGCTGCTTGTCGTCCACCTGACCGGCCGCCTGCTGCATGCCGGCAAACGGGCCGACGGAGGGCAGCATCTTCAGGATCGATTCCAGCGAGCCGAGCTTCTTGATCTGGCGCAGCTGATCGCGGAAGTCCTCCAGCGAGAAGCCGTCGCCGGAAAGCGCCTTGCGCGCGAAGTCTTCGCTCTTGCGCTTATCCAGCTTCTCTTCGGCGCGCTCGATCAGGCCCATAATGTCGCCCATGCCGAGGATGCGTCCGACGATGCGGTCGGGATGGAAGGGCTCGAATGCGTCCGGCTTTTCGCCCGTGCCGATGAACTTTACGGGCTGGCCGGTCACATGGCGGATGGAGAGAGCCGCGCCGCCGCGCGCATCGCCGTCCATTTTGGTGAGCACTGTGCCGGTAAGTGCGAGCCGCTTGTGGAAGGCCTCCGCCGAGCGCACCGCGTCCTGCCCGGTCATCGCGTCGGCGACGAAGAGGATCTCCTGGGGCGAGAGCTGCGCCTTGAGCTTCGCCATCTCATCCATCAACTGCTCGTCCACGTGCAGGCGGCCGGCGGTGTCCACGATCAGCGTGTCGCATCCGGTGATGACGGCTTCGCGCCGCGCTTCCTTGGCGAGGCGCTCGACGAGGGGGGTACCCGCGGGCTCGCCTTTCATGTCGCCTTCGTAGATGTTGGCCTTGATCGCCTTGGCCACCACGCGCAGCTGCTCGCGGGCCGCCGGGCGATAGACGTCCACCGAGACCAGCATGGGCCGGTGGCCGCCCTTCTGCAGCCATGCGGCGAGCTTGCCGGAGGTGGTGGTTTTGCCGGAGCCCTGCAGGCCGGCCATCAGAATAACGGTGGGTGGCCGCGAGGCGAACTGGAAGCGCGCAACATCCTTGCCGAGAATCGCAATCAGCTCGTCGCGAACGATTTTGACAACCTGCTCGCTCGGCGACAGAGAGGTCATTACCTCATGGCCGAGCGCCTTTTCGCGGATGTGGTCGATGAGCTCTTTGACGACGTTGAGGTTCACGTCGGCTTCGAGCAGCGCTACGCGGATCTCGCGCAGCGCCTCCTGCATGTTCTCTTCGCTGATCGCGCCCTGGCCGCGGAGGTTTTTGAAGGCGCGCTGGAGTTTTTCGGAAAGGTTCTCAAACATAAAAGTGGACCTTTAGTTTACCGGAGACAGGACAGGGTCTGTGCGAACCCCGTCTGCTTCCGCGGTTACCCCGTGGGGCTCGCCGCGCATCCCATCCTGTATGACCGACCCAGCCACCGGCGGTTCTTCCCTCAAAAAGCCCAAAGATCCGAATTTCTATGCGGTTGTCCTCATCAGTATTGTGGTTCTGCTTCTGATCTTTGTGGCTGCCTGGTTTCTGGTCCTGCGCCACGGACGGAAGATGGTGCCGCCAGTCCACAGCGATCATGAGCCGCATGCCTTATGGCGTTTGCCCCAGCGGCCCTCTCCGCCCGGTCTCGCCCAGGTCTGAGCCGGGCAGCAACTTTCGGGCGCCGTGCACGGTTGACGGAGCCTCACTCTGAGCGCAGGGCTCCCATTGGATCGACGGACGCCGCCCGGCGCGCGGGAACCAGGGCGGCAACCAGAGCCGCCACCCCCAGGATCAGAGCGACCCCAGCCAGCACGCGCGGATCCCATGGCCGCACCCCATAAAGCTGGCTCGCGATCAAAAACCCTGTGCCGATCGCCGCCGGAATCCCCAGCACCAGCCCAATCGCCACCTGCAGGAAAGCGCCGCGCAGCACCAGCGCCACTACCGAAGCGCGATCCGCGCCCAGCGCCATACGCACGCCAATCTCGCCCGTGCGCTGCTCCACTCGGTACGCCGTGACCCCGTAGAGACCCACCGCGGCAAGAACCAGCCCGACGGCTCCAAACAGCCAGGTCAGGCTGGCAATCATGTTCTGCTGGGGGAAGTCGCGAAAAACCTCGGAATACGTTTCCATACGGTACATCAGGAGATCCGGATCGACGTCGGCTACGGCTTTCTTCACCTGCGCCTCGAAGTTCAGCGGACGGCCGGGCGCCCAGATCACGATGTTGAACAGATCATGCGACCAGATTTCGCGGTTCTCGAGGTCGGCATCGTCGAACGAAGTGGTTTGCGCCTCCGGCAGGAAATACATGGGCTGCTCCAGGCTATTCTCGAACTCCACATTCGCGGCCACGCCCACAATCTCGTACATCCCCGCGTTTCTTTCCGGAGCCGGTCCGAAGTGCTGTCCGACGGGGCTCTCTTTCCCAAAGAACTTTTTCGCAAATGCCTCGTTAACGACCGCCACCGATCGCGTGCTGGCGTCGTCTTCATCCGTGATGGGTCGCCCTGTCACGATCCGGTCTCCGAGGGTACTGAAGAATCCCGGCGTCACTCGCGTCCATCCGGAGGTGACATCGTCTTTCGGCCCGGGCTCGGGATGGCCCTCGATACGGAGCTCGTGCGTCATCCAGCCTCCCGGCGGCGCCTCAAACACCGCGCCCACGTTGCGCACGCCAGCAATCCCACGCATGCGATCCTCCACCGCGCGGAAGAGCGGAACGAGTTGCTCCTGCGGTACGCCTGACGCTTTCGGATCGATCGAAACCAGGTACCGGCCGGCCGGATCAAATCCGAAATTCTGATGCTCCAGGTTATGCAGGCTCCGCCCCAGCATCGCAGCCGCGCTCAGCAGCACGACCGAGACTGTCGTCTGCACGATCACCAGCGTCTTCTGCATCCAGTGCCGATCGCCGCCCAGCGCGCGGGTCCCGCCGCGCAGAGCTTCCATCGGATCGGCGTGCGCTATCATCCATGCCGGCGCAATGCCGAAGAGCACGCCGGTGAGCATTGCAACGCCCAGCGCGAACAGCAGCACCGGCACCGAGGGCGAAGCCTCCACTGGAATCCAGCTGCCTTGCGCGGAGCGAGCATAAGCAAGATGCAGGATCAGCCGCGCCCCCGCCCAGGCCACGCCCACTCCCGCCACGCCGCCCATCCCCGCCAGCAACAGGCTTTCCACCAGGGCCTTGCGCACCAGCCGCCCGCGCGGCGAGCCCAGCGCCATGTGGAGCGCCGTCTGCTGACGGTTGCGCAGCCCGCGCGCCAGCAGCAGATTGGCGATGTTGGCGCAGGCCACCAGCAGCACACAGAGGGCCGCGGCCAGCAACAGTCGCAGAGCATCCTTATACCCGGCCCACAGCAGAGAGACGCCCGCGCCGCCTGGCGTCAGATGCAGCGTCTGCTTCTGCCACGCGGCCTTTTCCGACGGCGACATATCGGCGACATGGCTGGCGAGCCACTGGCGCAGTTCTCCCTGCAGCTGCGCCTCAAGTAACTGCGGATTTGTGCCGGCACGCACGCGGCCGATCAGATCCAGCCAGGCATGGCTGGGATTTTTCAGGCGCGATGTGTTCCCGGCCATCAGTGGCTCCGTCGCCAGCGGCAGCCAGATATCGGGCATGCTGTCGACGTCGATCTTCGCGCCGAAAAAGCCGGGCGGCGTGATGCCGATGATGGTGAAGGAATGGCCATTGATCGCAACTGCCGCGCCTGCCACCGATGGATCGGAGCCGTACTGCTTTTGCCAGGCATGGAAGCTCATCACCGCGACCGGCGGAGCGCCTTCCTGATCATCGGCATCCGTGAACAGGCGCCCGCGCCAGGCGGAGAGGCCGAAGGTGCGAAAGAAATTTCCCGAGACGTATTCGCCGTTGCTTGTTTGCGGCGGGGCCGAGGAGCCAGCGCGCCGCACCGCGAGCTCCGCGTTCCCTTCTCCGATCTCAAAGGCCGCCAGGTCCCGAAAGGCCGGCGTACTCGCGCGGAACTGCTTGTACCCCTCCCACGAAAAGAGGCTCCAGTCATTCGCCCGATCGTCGCTCGTCTGTGCGTAGCCCTGCGCGTAGCAGCAGGAGACTGCGTCGCCAACGCGCCAAAGCTCGCCCGCCTTCGCCACCGGCAGAGAGCGCAGCACCGCCTGTTGAATCAGCGTGAAGATCGCCGTCGTGGCGCCAATGCCGAGTGCCAGGGTCACAATGGCGGTCACAGCAAAACCAGGCGACTTCCTCAGCTGGCGCAGAGCGACCTTCACATCCCGTCCGATGCCCTCCAGTCCCAGCGCTGCATCCGACCCCATCGTTCGCTCCTTCACCAACACCGGATTCCCAAACCGCAGTCGCGCCTCCCGCCGCGCCTCGGCCTCGGGCACTCCCGCACGCATTGCGTCTTCCACGGCCATCTCGATGTGCGACCGCAGCTCCGCATTAATCTCGGCATCCACGTGATGCCGTCGCCCAAGGTTCCGGATTCTTGCCGCCCATCCCATCGTTGTGTCGCGCTCCACGAGTGCGTTCGGGTCCACGATTTTTCCGCGAGGCGCCGGCTCCCCTACTCCGCGCGCAGGGCTTCCATGGGCTGAATCCCGGACGCCCGCCACGCAGGCAGCCAGGCCGCCACCAACCCGGCCAGTGCGACGACGCCGGATACCAGCACCAGAACCGCCGGGCTCCTTCCGCTCACCCCATAGAGCATCGACCGGAGCACGGGAGCCAGGACCAGCGTCGCCGAGAGACCGATCGCCATACCCACACCGAGCAGCACCACAGCCTGGCGCAACACCAACGCCTGCACCGCTCCACGAGCGGCTCCCAGGGCAAGGCGCACGCCAATTTCCCGAGTCCGCCGTGCCACCGAGTACATCATCACCCCGTAGAGTCCAACGACGGTGAGCAACAGGGCCAGTGCCGCAAAGGCGCTCAGCAACACCATGGCAAAGAGCGGCTGGGCCAGCTCCAGGCCGATCCGATCCCGCATCGTCTGCACATCGGTGACAGGAATGTCCCTGTCGATCGAGGCCACCAGTTTTCGCATCTCGGGCTCGAGACTCAGCGGCTCCAAACCCGTCCTGACCACCGAATACATACAGCACCAGTTCGGAAGCTGGCTCGCCGGCAGGTAGTACATGGGATCCATGGACCGGTCGGTCGCCCCGGTCCGAATATTGCCCACCACACCCACAATCGTGCGCCAGGCCGGGGGCTCCGACGGTCCACCGCTCGTGCCCGGCTTCAGCTTTTTGCCGAGTGCGTACTCACCGGGAAAGAATTTCTCCGCAAACGCCTGGTTCACGATCATCACCCGCGGCGACTGCACGGAGTCACCATCGGTGAAGTCGCGCCCTTCCAGAAGCGGAATCTGCATGGTCTGGAAATACTGCGGCGACACCACATCCAGCCTCGCGCTCTCCTGCTGCCCTTTGGGCAGAGGATGCTCCGGGTTCTCGAAGCTGACGTGCGCATCGTTCTCCGTCATCGGCAGCAGCATCGACCCGGCGGCCGACCGCACACCGGGCAGAGCCCGCAGCTTCTCGAAATACTGCTGATAGAACTGGGCGCGCGTGTGCAGATAGCGCGAATCCGGGGTCTCGAACAGGAAAGTCAGGACATGATCCGGATTGAAACCCTCGCTGCTGTGCGCCAGGTTGGCGAAGCTCGTCACCAGAAGGCCGGCACCGGCAGTCAGTACGATGCCCAGGGCCACCTGCCCCACGATGACCAGCGATCCCAGACGATGATGTCCCCCGGTATGGCCACGACCACCCTCCCGCAGCGGGGATAACAGGTCGCCGCGGGCCGATGTGACGGCCGGAACCATGCCAAAGACGATGCCTGCCACAAGCGAGACGGCCAGTGCAAACACCAGCACCGGCAGATTCACGCCCGCACCGGCCGCGCGCGGGACGCTGTTGCCGATCAGATGCAGCACGGCCGGTGTGGCCGCGAAGGCCAGCCCGCAGCCTGCCGCGCCGCCGCAGAGGCCCAGCAGGAGACTCTCCACCAGCAACTGGCAAACGAGTCTGGAGCGATTCGCCCCCAGCGCCGAACGCATCGCCATCTCGCGCTCCCGCTCGCGTGAACGCGCCAGCAGCAGATTCGCCACATTGCCGCATGCGATCAAAAGCACCAGGCCCACCGCTCCCAAAATCACCAGCAGCAGCGTCCGCGTATCGCCCAGCAGCGCCGTCAGCTCGCTCACCACGCGGGCCGAGTTGTGCTGCGTGTTGGTGTCCGGATACTGCTTGGCCAGGCGCGCAGCAATGGACTTCATGTCCGCATCGGCCTGAGCGACGGTCACACCGGGCCTGAGCCGCCCGATCACATTCAGGGAGTGATTGCCGCGATTCGCAGTGGCGGTGCGAGGCGTGCCGTCGTTGTCCACTGCCAGTGTCGTCCAGTAGTCGTTTTGTGGCACGTTCACCGGAAAGCGGAACGAGGCCGGCATCACTCCAACGATCGTGTAGTTCTGTCCGCTCAGGTGCATGGTTC
>JBAUZR010000473.1:0-5556 GCA_049585375.1 Acidobacteriaceae bacterium | reverse complement strand
ATTACGGCAAATTCCTGTACGAGAAGGAAAAGAGCGACCGCGCCGCCAAGAAGCGTCAGAAAGTGATCATCGTGAAGGAAGTGAAGTTCTCGGTGACCATCGACGATCATGACTTCGAGACGCGGCGCAACCAGGCCATCCGCTTCCTGAAAGAGGGTGACAAGGTGAAGGCGTCCCTGCGCTTCAAAGGACGCCAGATGGCGCACCGGGAGCTGGGCTACGCGATCATCAACCGCCTGATTCAGGACATCGGCGAGAACGGCATTGTGGAGTTCATGCCGCGTATGGAAGGCAATACGCTGCACGCGATTCTGGCTCCGGGCAAGAAGGAAATGCCGAAGAAGCCGGTAGCTCCGCGTCCACAAGCTCCGCCGGTTCCGGCTCCGCAGCCCCAGGCGCAGTAGGATTCAGGGCGCGCTGCGGGAGGCTGCGAACCGCGGGTGAGCCCGGCGGATTCCTCATTCTGCGCGCAGCGCTTCCACGGGGTCGAGGCCGGCCGTTCGTCGCGACGGCATATAGCTGGCCAGGGCGGCCGCCCCGCAGAGAGCGACCGCGGCGCAGCCATAGGTCACCGGGTCGAGCGGGCTGGTGTGGAAGAGCAGCGAGCCGAGAAGCCGCGTCACTCCCAGGGCAATCACCAGGCCGCAGGCAATGCCGCAGCCGGCCAGCAGCAGTCCCTGGCGGACGAAGAGACCCGTGATGTCGTTGCGCTGCGCTCCCATGGCGATACGGATGCCGATCTCGCGGCGGCGCTGAGTGGCTGAGTAAGCGACCACGCCGTAGAGGCCGACCAGCCCGAGCAACAGGGCAATTCCGGCCGCCAGAGCCAGCATGACGAGAGTGAACGACGCACGCGCCATGGAGCGGTTATAGAGGAAAGCTTCCGTGCGCACGTCGGCGATCGGGAGGTTGGCGTCGACGGACCAGATGGCGCGGCGAACGTCGCTGACGAGGCTCTCGGAGCCGGCACGCGGAGTACGGATCGCGAAGACCACCCAGCGGCGAATATTGTCTTTGTCGCTCTCGAAGTTGTTCATCAGGATCGGCCACCAGGCTGTCGCCGGTGCATCCTTGTTCATTCCCTGGTCGTGAACATCGCCGACCACGCCGACGACGCGGCGCCAGTCATCCTTCGAACTGACGCGAATCTCCTTGCCCAGCGCCTGCTGCGGCGTTCCCCAGAATTCGCGGGCGAGCTTCTCCGAGACGATAGCGACGGGCAGCCTCTGGTAGTCGTCTTCCCAGGTGAAATCCCTCCCGGCGAGAAGGGGAATGCCCATGGTGGTGAAGTAGCCGGGAGAGGCAAATTTAAACAGCCGCAGCGGGGGCATGGATCCGTCGGCATAATTGTGGTCCTGCGCAAAGACTGGATCCTGCCACTGTCCGCCATCCATAGGAACGGAGTTGGCATAAGCGGCACGGGAAACCCCCGGGATGGCGGCGATCTTGTCGAGCATAGCCTGTTGCATGCGGACGACTTTTTGGGAGTCGGGCACCTCGGCATCGGGAATGGCGATGTGCAGGGTCTGAATCGTCGATGGATCGGTGAAGCCTGGGCTGACGTGGGTGAGCGCGCGGAAGGTGCGGATCATGAGGCCGGAGCAAACCAGGAGCACGAAGGCAAGGCTGACCTGAACGACGACCAGCATGTTGCGGGTGCGATGGCGCTCGCGTCCCTGGCTGACGGTGCGGCCGCCGCCACGGAGGCCTGTGCCGATGCGGGTGTTGGCATAGCGCAGGGCCGGGATCGAACCGAAGAACAGACTGCAGCCGAGAGCGATGATGAGGGTGAAGGCCAGCACCGGCAGATCGATGCCGATTTCATGAAGCCGGGGCAGCCCCTGGGGCGCAATCGCGACGAGGAGACGCAGCGCTGCCCACGCCAGTCCCAGGCCGAGCGCGCTCCCGGTCAGGCCGAGCAGGACGCTTTCGAGCAGGAACTCGCGGGCGATCCGCCATCGGCTGGCGCCCAGCGCGGCGCAGACGGCCAGCTCCTGATGGCGCCCCTCGGCGCGGACCAGCAGCAGATTGGCCACATTGGCGCAGGCGATCAGCAGCACCACGCCAATGCTGCCCATGAGCACCCAGAGGAGCTGGCTGATGTCGCCGACAACATCGAGTCGAAGAGGGCGGACTTCCGGGCCAAGGCGGGCTTTGTGAAAGAGGTCGAGGCTGAAGCCGGGCGGCGGCGGGAAGCTGGTCCAGACCGTGGGAATCAGGCGCGCGATGTCGGCATTGGCGGCTTTGAGGGTGACGCCGGGTTTGAGCCGGGCGATGCCTTCGTAGCTGAACTGGCCCAGCGTCACCTTGTTCCGGTCGAACTGGATGGGCAGATACATCGCCGGCTCGTCCCAGTCGAGAAAGTGGAAGTTGCGGGGCATGACGCCGATGATCTGGCGCGGCTTCCCATCGACAGTGATGGAGCGGCTGACGATGGAGCGGTCGCCGCCGAAATGCCGCTGCCAATAGGAGTAATCGAGGATGACGGTGTCGGGTCCGTGCGGCGTGGTATCGGCGCGATTGAAGCCGCGGCCGAGCATGGGAGCGATGCCAAGGACGGGCAGAAGGCCATCGGTGACATCGAGCGCCTGGACCTGCTCCGGCGATCCGTGGCCAGTCACGCTGACGGAATCACCGTTGTAGAGGCCGATATCCTGGAAGACGCGATTTTGCTCCCTGTAGATGAAGTAGTTGGACGGCGCCATGTTGACGAGGTCCATGTTGAGGCCGGAGGCCGTATGCCAGACGCCCACAAGTTCTTCGGGGTGCGGATACGGCAGCGGCTTGAGCAGGACGCCCTCGACGACACTGAAGACTGCGATATTCGCGCCCACACCGGCGGCCAGAGTAATGAGAGTCACCAGCGTGAACAGCGGAGAGCGCAGCAGCCTGCGCGCCACCTGCCGAGTCTGGGTTGTCCATTCCATGGGAATCCCCCCGCCTGCGCCAAGGTACGCAGTGCCGGGAGCAGCGGTTCCCCAAACGAAAAAAAGAGGGACCTCCCTTTCGGGAGGCCCCTGAGCCAACAGAGATCCTGACGATCAGAATTGATAGGAGATGGTGCCGTAAATCGCCCGCGGCGCCCCGGGGTAGGCATTGATGTATCCGCTGGGAGCCGTACCCCCGGGGAACAGCGCAGCAAAGTAGCCGCCGCTGGAGATGTACTCCCATTCGTTGAACTGCGAATTGGCGACGTTCAGCATATCCAGCTTGAGGTTGAAAGACTGCTTTTCGAAGGTGACCGGAGCGATGAACGAGAGGTTCGCCGTCGTATAAGACGGCATAGTCGTGTTGGTGGGCATGCCGGTGTCATTGGACCACAGGTTCTGCGAGCCGGTCGACTCCACCCAGAAGCGAGGCTCGAGTAACTCGTGGTTATGGCGCTGGATGCCGTAGTAGATGCCCGCGTTCAGTGTGTAGTCAGGAACATAGGACACGGGAAGATTGTTGTAAAAGGCGCATCCGGCAGCCGGATTGGAAGCCGAGCCGCACGAGGCTTCGGTGCCGCCGGTGACGTAGTTAGTAAAGTTTGACGCTTCACCCGCGAAATTCAGGAAGAAATGGACATTGCTTTTGGGATCGTCGTCGAAGAAGAGATCAACGCCGTGGTAGGTGGAGTTGCCCCCGCTGGTTAATTCGACGCCGGTAGCCGTTTCCACGTCGATTTCCTGGTTGGTGTAGTCGAGATGGAAGTAATTGGCGCCGATGATGAAGTTACCGAGGCCGGGGGCGCTGGTGAAGTGCACCTTCACGCCGCCCTGGCTGTAGGCTCCTTTTGCCAGTTGGTAGTACTGAGGATCGACGGCCTGGAACATGCCGCCGCCGCCGCCCAGCGCGGGCGACCGATAGGTGGTGTCATACCCGCCGTAAATGGTCAGCCATGGACGGGGCATGACCGAAGCATCGATCGAGGGCTCAACCGCCGAGCGGCTCTCGTGCGCCGCGCACAGCGATCCCTGGTCTTTGGCTACGCTGCCGTCGGGGGCAGGGGCTGGAGTGCCGAAGATGTTGTAGTAGGGATCCGTCGCACTGCTGCCGGTCTGCGGGAAAAGCGAGCAGTGGGTCTCATAGGCCGGGGCGGAGGAAGGAGTGACCGTCCCATTCGCAGAGACGACGAAGTAGGTGCTGGGTGCGAATTTAAAGTCGCGCTGCGCCTGATCGCTGTAACTGGTCGAGAAACCATCCACGCGCACGCCGGGAATGATGTGAATCTGCGGGATCGGGTGGAAATCATCCTGGGCGTAAAACGTAACGTTGTCCTGCTGGAAGTAGCCCGAGCGGAATTTTGCTCCGGCGCTGACGATCTGGTCGCTGCCGCTGCCCCCCAAAGTCGGGTTATAGAAAAGGTTGTGCGCGTTATAGACCTCGTGGAGCAGATAGCCACCGAAATCCACCGTGTTATAAGGCAGCACCTCGGTCATTCCCGCCTGATCGCCAAAGATGTTGCTGTGCGGGTTGTTCCATTCATCCACCTGCGCGCCCTGGCTCAGATAATCGGTATTGCGCCGGTGAAAACGCCGGATGTGGTTATACCAGGTGGTGTTTTGCAGTGTCGTCCTGGGTCCCAGGAACAGGTGTTGCCGTGCGTAGGTCATGAACATTTCATTCGTGTCGTATTTGTTGTAGTCGGCGAAGGGCAGCGAGCTGTAGTATCCGCTGCTGGGCTGGCTGTAGTGGAGCCCGGTGCCCGGTTCCACGAGGCCGATATCGGTGGTGGGGATGACCTGGGCTCGATAGCCGCCGCCTTTGGCGTAAAACGTGGCAAAGGCGAGGCTGCCCGCTGAGAAGGTTTTTAAAGTCTTGCCGAACACCGAGCCGTTTTTAGCCGGGTTGGCGAAGCCATCCGGGGCCGGGCGATAGTCGTCGCCGCGGCCCAGCCCGCCACCCACGACGGTGTCCCATCCTTTGAAGGCGCCGGTATTGCCGACGAGCGCGAAATTCTGCTGCCCGTAGGGGCCCTGGGTTCCCTCGACACTGAGATGGTGGTCCACTGTGGGCTGGACCGGTGTGAATTCCACCCCCCCGCCCACGTTGGTATACCAGCGGTTCATCGGCTGGCCGGGCCCGTACGTCACAGCCATATCCTGGATGATGAGGTTCTGTGGCATCGTCGCCGACTGCCACAGGCCGGTGGCCGGATCGGCGACCGGAACGCCGTCGTAAGTAATGCCCAGCGACCCTGGCCCGGTAAAGCTGGTAGCCTCGCCGGCCCAACCCTGCTGGATACCGTTCAGCAGGATGGTGTATTTGGTTCCACCCGTTTCTCCGTAGCCCACCACGTTGGCGCCCGGAGTCAACGCCACCATTTGCGCGCCACCCGCCACCGGTCCTGCCGCCTCAATCTGTTTGCGGTCCAGCACGCGCAGCGTTCCGGGCGTGACCATCACATCCTCACGACTGGGTACGGGTTTGGCTTCCGGATTCACGGTTCCGCGAACCGTCACGCTTTCGGCCAGCGCGGCCACTTTCAGTGAGGCGTCGATCGTCGTGACCCCCTGCGTGGGCGCCACCCGCTGCGTGAAGGACTCAAAGCCCGACTTCTGAACGGCCAGCAGG
>JBAUZR010000472.1:0-8533 GCA_049585375.1 Acidobacteriaceae bacterium | reverse complement strand
CGACAGCATCGAGCCCTCAAAGTATGCCGCCGGCACCTGCTATGTCGCCTTCGACGGCCACCAGGTCGACGTCTTCGATCCGTACCTCTACAAGACCACCGACTACGGCAAGACATGGACGAAGATCACCGACGGCATCGAACCCTCTCCGCTCAGCTATACCCACGTCGTCCGCGAAGATCCCGTCCGCCGCGGCCTGCTCTACGCCGGAACGGAGAACGGCCTGTACCTCTCTATGGACGATGGTGCGCACTGGGAGCCTTTCCAGCTCAATTTGCCGCACGCCCCGGTCTACTGGCTCACCATCCAGCCCACCTTCGATGATCTGGTCATCGGCACCTACGGCCGCGGCTTCTGGATCCTCGATGACATCTCACCGCTGCAGCATATGAAGGGGGAAAGCGAACGCGCCGCCGCCGAACTCTTTCCCGTCCGCAAGGTGTGGCGCCTGCGCCCCGGCAGCCGCCGCGAGCTGGCCGCCGAGAGTGTTTCCGTCGGCCACAATCCGCCCTACGGCGTGCCCATCAACTACCTGCTGAAGTCTGAGACCAAAGGCGTCAAACTTGACGTCTTCGACAAAGACGGCCAACTCGTCCAGCACCTGCACGCCAGCGGTCATCCCGGTGTCAACCGTGTCTGGTGGGATCTTCGCTACGAGAAGATGGTCGCGGTCGCCCTCCGAACCACGCCCCCCGGCAACCCGCATATCTGGAGCGAAAAGCGCTTCGCGGGCCACCTCACCCGGCCCATCTTCTACTACGGTGTCAGCCGCGGCAACAACTCGCCGCTCGTTGCCCCCGGCACTTACACTGTCAGGCTCACCGTGGATGGCCACGAGCAGTCGCAGCCCATCGTCGTAATCAAAGATCCTAATACTCCGGCCACACTTGAAGACGCCATGGCCTCCTCCGCACTTTCGTACAAGATCTACAAAGACACCGAGCACTCCGCGCAGCTGATCAACCAGATCGAATGGAGCCGTAAGCAGCTGGAAGACACCCGCCGTCTTCTCGTCGCCAAAGGAGCGGACAAGAACCTCCTCGACGCGACCGACGCCCTCAACCGGAAGTACCTCGACCAGGAAGATCAGCTCATGCACCCCACCATTGCCGAGGGCGACGAGAAATCCTTCCGCGGTCCGCTCGGCCTGTATCTGAAATTCGTCTGGCTGCAGGCTGAAGTCGGCACCGGAGAGGCCGACGTATCCGGCAACTCCGACTGGCCGCCCACCGAGCCCGAGAAGCAGGTCTTCGCCGAGCTCGACACGCAGTTCCACAATGTGGATGCCGCGGTGAAGCACATCGACGACGCCGATCTCGCCGACTATAACGCACTGCTGGCCAGGAGCAAGGTGCAGCGCATCACCGTCGTTCCCAACGGAGGACCGTCGAACCCGCCCGACAACGGAGCCGACGCCGGCAGCGACGACGACTGATTTCTCCCTGGTGCAGGGCAGCAGCCAGAGAGCCCGCTGCCCTGATTTCTCCCGTCCCTCTGTGCTCTTTGTGTCCCCTGTGGTGGGTGTTCCCGCACTTCCGCGGCTTCCGCTGCCCCCACCGGGGGAGCCGCCTGCCTCCCTCGGGGCATACCGGCTGAGGCGCCTTCCGCCGTACGCTTCGTCCATGGCGCGAGTTTCCGAAACGAATCAGCAGAACCACCGCCGCAACGGCGCCCCCGGTATCGGACGCCAGCCCCGCATCGCCATGCTGATTCGCAGCAACGGCACATGGCGGGAGGTCGCTTTCGAACGCCGGAGCTTTCCAGCAGCGGCTCCCATCGCCGGCCGCCTCGCAATCCCGGTCCCCCAGGAGTAATGACCATGGCCACAGCACCCGCCACCACTCTGGAAGTCGAACTCGCGGAACTCCGCTTTCGCCTTCGTTCCACCCTCCACGATCCCGGCCGCCCCATCGGCGCGAAGATGTCGGAATTCCGCACCCTGCTCGTCGAGTCGCGCCGCTGCGCGGCCGGGACCCAGGGCACCCAGCCGCTGCTCGAAGACAGCCTCTGATCGTCGCTGCTGTTTCCCGCTGCATAACCCGGGCCGCGTAATCCGCGCCGGTTATGTCTCGCCGTACACGGGCACCGACGCCCCGTGAATCAGCCGCGCCTCGTCGCTGCACAGAAACAGGACTACCCGCGCAATCTCCTCCGGCTTCGGCCACCGCGAAAAATCGGCGCCCGGCATTGCCTTGCGATTCTCTTCCGTATCGAAAATGCTCGGCACCACGGAGTTGACCCGTACGCCCTGGCCCTTCACATCCGCTGCCAGCGAGTCGATCATCGCCACCGCGGCCGCCTTGGAAGCCGCATACGCCGCCGCTCCCGCCCCATGATCGAACGCCGCCTTTGACGCCACGTTCACCACGGCTCCGCTCCTCTGGCGCAGCATCGCCGGCACGATCGCCCGCGCCAGCGCGAATCCCGCCCTCAGGTTGAGCGACAGCATCCGCTCGAAGACCTCCGGCGCCGTCTCCCACAGCGGCGTCCCGCCCGCATACGCGCCCACCGCATTCACCAGCACGTCGATGCGGCCATGTTCTGCCACAATCCTCTGCGCCAGCGCCTCGGTCGCCGCCACGTTCGTCACGTCGAGCTCACACCGGATCAGCGCTGTCCCGCGGTCCTCGGCCGCCCTTCGCAGCACTTCGAACTCCTTCACCTGGCGATACGTTACCGCCACGCGCGCGCCTTCCGCGAGAAACGCCAGGCTTACGGCCCGTCCCAGCGCCCCGGTTCCGCCTGCCACCAGCACCACCTTGTCGTGAAATCGCTGCGTCATCCGTCACCTCAGACGTGTCTCCGCGTATCCCGAGATTCTACGGGAAAGGAGCGCGCCGGCCGGAAGTGGGACGCCCACCCCGGCGAGGATTCCGAGTGAAGCGATCCGGCCGCCAGATTTCAAAAATTGTGTCTTGGGAAGGAATGGTGCGCCCTGAGAGATTCGAACTCCCGACCTACTGATTCGTAGTCAGTCGCTCTATCCAACTGAGCTAAGGGCGCACAGTCACAGGCGTTGCGGACTCCTTCGAGAATACCAGTTCTTCCCGCAACCGAGCAATCGCGACGAGGACAAACGTCGCCCCCCGCTCAGCACCAGTCCGCCCGCCGACTCGCTGCCTTCGCGTCCTTCCGCTCGGCTTTCGTTGTCGTCTCCTCGGGAGTGTCGGCGTCCCCGTTCGCGCCTTCCAGTTCCTCGTCCGTCAGAATGAATCGGCGGATGTACCGCAGCGGCTCGTCCCACACCGCCATCTGCTCCAGGTGATATTGCCACACCGTGTTCGAGGTCGAGCGCGACGACCGCCGCGTGAATGACTTCCGCCTGATCGTCACTACTTTGCCGTTCGCGCCAATTCGCGTGTATTCCTGCGATGGCAGCACGAAGGTGATCTGCGTTCCCTTTTTCCAGAAGTGCCGCGCAAACTCGTGCGCGAACAGCAGAGAGTAGTACCGCTTTCCGCCGTCCAGCACCTCAACCGCCTGGTCCAGGCCGGTCCACTCCGGTTCAATATTCGACTGATACCAGCGCCGGAATTCGAACCCATGCACCCGCGCACGGAGAATGATCATGCGGAGGAGTTCTTTGCGTGTCATGGTCTTTCCCTGAACAGGGCGTGCGCTCTTGCGTGCGACGTCGCTCTCGGCCTTCAACCTATAAGGAGAGGGAAGGCGAAGCAAGAGAAAAGGGATGGCCACTGCCACCCCCGTTCCGCCCTCGGCACCCCCACAGCCCGCTCTTTCAGGCTGACGAACCGCCGGACGACACAGCCTCGAGTGCAGCCCTCGCATCGCCGCCGCGCATGGCGAAGTTCCCGCTCACCCACGCTGCCGGAGCCGTGAAGTAGCTCACCATCAGCCTGGGGATGCGCCGCAGATCCGTCGCCAGCGTGTGCGACTCTTCGCCCACCAGCAGCGCTCCGTTGCGGATCATGTGCCAGTGGAACGTCGCCGACACCAGCGTGAACATCAGGGCGGCCACCCCCAGTTGTTCCGTCCGCCGGCCGTCCAGCCAGAAGTGCAGTCCGGCATCCAGCCCCAGCGAGGTCAGCGGCACTACCACCACACAGGCCAGCCACGCCATTCGCTCCGTCCGGAGGCCCAGGGACTGCTGCTGCAGCGCCGAGAAGAATCCGCACGTCAGCAGGACAAACGCCGCCTCCACGATGCCGAAATGCCGCCGCGCATGCACCTCCACGTGCCGCAGCGCCGCCACACAGGCCCCGCCACGCAGCAACGCCGTCAGCAGCGCCACCTTCCAGTTCCAGTGCGTGAAAGGGAACAGCCATGGCGATGAATGCCGCTTCCCCGACGCTGTTTCCTCACCCAGACCCATCGTTGTCTCCCGGCCCTTCGTGATGCACGGTGCTCCCGGCGCTCCTTGCCCTGCTGTCACCGGCAGCATGACAGCCGTCCGTCGACGCACCATCAACAGGGCATGACATTCCGCTCAATTTCCGTCGCACGTATGTCTTTCGTAACATCGGCCCGCACCCATTCACCACGCGCGTCGGTCATGGTTACCAAGGTTCAAACAAACTTCCGAAACTTCGTCCCCACCCCTGGGTTCACCCCTGCGACGGCGCAATGACGCCGATTCAATCAGGCAATACCAGCGGTTTCCGGACCACGCCCTCTTCGCTACCTGCGACCGCCGCTCTTCCGAGGATCGTCGTTCGGATCATGCAAGGCGGCGCGTCGTGCGCTCTCCCTGCCCGAACTGCGCTCCTTCTCCGATCGGCGCCGCATGCATCGACAGTCCACCGCCAACCGCGGAAAGCGATCGACTGCATGACCACCCACGTCTCCGCCCGTTTCACTCGCTATGCCTTCCCCCTCGCCCTGACGCTGCTACTGGCCGCCGGATGCGGTGACCAGTCCACGCCTCCCGTCGTCAGCCAGAACACGCCCACCGCTCCTTCCTTTGTCATCGGCACGGATGCACCGGTCGCCGGCGTCGTCTCCTTCAGTGTCCAGATCCAGTCCATCGACGCCATCGACTCCAGCGGCAACTCCGTTCCTCTGCTCAGCGGCACGCCGACCGTCGACTTCGCCCGCTACAACGGCCTGCAGACCCTGCTCGATATGAACGACGTCGCGCCCGGCACCTACGACCAGATTGTCGTCACCCTCGGTCCCGCCACCCTCGGCTATCTGCAGACCGGCTCCGGCACCGAGCCCACCATCCAGACCATGCCGGTGACGTACACCACCTCCAGCCAGACCCCCACCATCACCGAATCCCTGGTCAACCCGCTCGTACTGTCGCAGGCCGGTCCCGTCGGCATACATCTCGACTTCCGCCTCGATAAGTCCATTGGGGTTGACTCCTCAGGCCAGATCAACGGACAGGTAACGCCCACGTTCGACATCAGTGCCGTCGGCCCCAACGACCCCGGAGCCTACATTGATGAGTTCACGTCCGCCATTGTCAGCGTCAACACCACGGCTCAGAGCTTTGTCATCCAGGGTCCCCACGGCCGCAACTTCACCGTCAATGTGAACGGCCAGACCGAATGGGATAACGGTGACACCATCAACGACCTCACAACCACCAGCATCGTTCAGATCTCCGGCATCCTCGACCACGCTGATTCCACCATCGACGCCGACGAGGTCGCCATCCTCACCCAGAATGGCTTCTACGCCTCCGGCCAGATCACGTATGTGCAGCCGCCCTCGGGCGTCGCCACCGACTTCGACCTCTACGTCCGCGGCACGCTGCCTGCCAGCGGGGACGACGTCTCCCTCGGTCAGATCACCCATGTCGCTCTTACCGGCTCGGAGAAATATTTCATCTACTGGATGCACAACCGCTTCACCCAGTTCCTCTTCAACTCCTCCACGCTGCTGCCCGGCCAGCACGTTTCCGTCGGCGGCTCGCTCTCCGGCGCGGCCTCGCAGCCCATTAGTGTCCAACGGGTCGTCCTGCGGAACTGGGGCTTCAACGGCACAGTAGCCGCCAACACCAACTCCACCACCGCAGGCTCGTTCCAGATGAACGTCACCGGCTTCGCAGGCCAGCTGGTGCCCGGAACCGTCTCCGTCTACACCGCTACAGCCACCGGCTGGCGCGACGGCTATAACTCAGACAGCGATGTGACCGTCGGTGACAAGATCCGCGTCGTCGGTCTCCTCATCAAGGATCCCACCTCCGGAGATTCCGTAATCCTGGCCCACTACGTGGACGATATGAACCAGTAGGGCCGACCAAACCCACAAAGGCGGTGCGCTCCAACCTGAGCCGCCGCCTTTGTGCTGTAACCCCCGTCATCCGACCGACAACAGCTAAACCGGTGTACAAACCTGGGCGCCATAAAACTCTAATCCCTAAACTCTGCCCCTTACTTCCCCACATAAGCCGACTTCATATACTTCCGCGCCGCATCCCCCTGCGCCGTGTCGCTCCCCGCCTGCAGCACTGCCTGATACTGCGCGACCGCCTTCGCGTGCTCGTCCATCAGGTCGTAGGTTTTCCCCGCCTCCAGCAAACAGCGCCGCTTCAGCTCCGGGCTCGTCGTCGGCTGCAACGCTCCCTGGCGATACGCCTCCACCGCCGCGGCGTACTGCCTCTGTCCGCGCAGGGTGTCGCCCATCCCAAAGTACGCCAGCTCCAGGTGCGCGTTCGGAAAGTACCCGGAGTGCTGTGCCGTCTCGATCAGATGCTGATACGTATGCACCGCCTCCATACCGTCACCCGCGTCCTTTTCCAGATTGGCTTCCTCCAGACTGAACAGATAATCGTGGGGATACTCCTCCGCCATCTGGTGCGCAATCGCAATCGCCGGCGGATACTTCGCCTCCCGCCGCAGAAACAGCATCATCGAGGTATTCGCTTCCACGCGGGTCACCACGCCGTGCTCGCCGGCGTCGCGCAGCAGCGCCATGCCCGAACCTTTCGAGCCATGAATGCCCACGATGCCCACCAGCAGCTTGAATGCAATCGGCAGCGATCCCACCACGTACTGGTACACGCCCACCACCAGCTCCGCGTCCACGTAATGCGGGTCGATCTGCAGCACCTTGTCGCAGTCGCCGCGTGCGCTCATGGCCGATCGCAGGCCCGGCACGAAGGCCCGCTCCACCAGCGAGTCGTAAATGGCCACAAAAGCCTTCGCCCATCCCCGCGCGAACAGCGCGTCCGCGTCGTTGGGATTCGCCTTCAGCTCCGCATTCGCCTCGTCCTGCACCTCATTCGCCAGCGCGCGAATCCGGTCCCGCACCTGCGGATCCTCCACCACCGTGTGCTTGCCGGTCAGGAATCCATCGTTCGCGTAGAACGTCGTGTCCAGCAGATCCAGCCGGTTCAGCTCACGGAACAGCGTTGCGTTCAGAAGGTAATCGGTCGCCATCGGATCGCTGGGGTGCTCTCGATGGATGCGCTCGAAGCGCTGCAGCGCATTGTCGTAATCCATGCTGTAGAAGTGCTGATAGGCTTCCCGCACCTCCGGCGTCCGGTTCAGCGGATCGGTGTCCACCGTCTCGGCGGCCGCATGCGCCGCCACCGGAATGAGGATCGCAACCAGACAGAAAAGAAAAACGCGCACCCAGGCGCCTAAACGCAACATGCCTTCAAGATTCTAGCTGGACGGCGGGGCCGGGTGCCCCATCCTTCCCTTCTCGCGACGTTCGAAAAGAGCTGGGTGGCGAAATCACCGATGATGCCCGCCGCCTCCGCCGTGGCTGTGCCCGCCGCCACCAGAGTGGCCGCCGCCACCATGGCTGCTGAAATGGCTGGAGTGGCCGCCACTGAAATGTCCACCGCCCGAAAATCCCCGCGATGCATGGCCACCACCGCCAAACATGTGGGAGCCGCCACCGTGCGACGATTCGCCACCGTAGCCACTGAATCCGCGTCCCGAGAAGCTATGCGACGACCCGCCTCGATACGCGCTTCCGAAGCCGCCCCGCATCGCGCTCTCGCCGCCGTAATTCCGCGCCATCATCGAGCTTCGGTACGTTGAGGAACTCCCGAATCCACCTCGTGCCCCGCTCATCCCTGACGCAGAACCGCGGAATCCCTCATTCCCCCACCCTCGACCCGCCGACGTTGTCCGGCTGCCGTAGGTCACCCCCGGGCTACGGAACGACGACCCATCCCGTCCCGCATATCCCGACCCGTAGCTCCCGCGCCCATATGCGGTCCGCCCTCCATTGAAGGACGGCGTCCGATTCCACGCCTGCTGGGTCCGTCCGCCGTACCCTCCGCCCCGCACCGCATAGGCTCCGCGCACGCCCTGAATTTGCCGTCCGCCGTATGCATTCCCAATCGGAGGCCGCGCCGGCCCGTGATAAATCCCGCGTTCATTCAACCCGCTGTTGCGCCCGTACCCGAAGCCTTCGCGTCCGTATCCGCGCCCATAACCGCCGGCGTACCCGCGTCCGTACCCACCCCGACCCCAGCCGCGATCCCACCCCGGCCCGCCTCCGTGCCCCCAGTCCCACCGCGGACCGCCATACGGCAGCCCCCAGTCCATCAGCGCCGCATTGTGCGGATACCACCCCGCCCCATGGAAGAACAAACCACCCACCAGCC
>JBAUZR010000471.1:0-7206 GCA_049585375.1 Acidobacteriaceae bacterium | reverse complement strand
TTTGCTGATGCCGGAGAGAAAGGTGACCGGGAAGAAAACGATAGAGGTGGTGGAGGTCGCGGCAAGGACGGCGAGAGAGACTTCCATGCCGCCTTTTTCGGCGGCAATGCGGGGCGGCTCGCCCATCTCCATGTAGCGGAAGATGTTTTCCAGGACGACGACAGAGTCGTCGATGAGGCGGGAGAAGGCGAGGGCGAGGCCGCCGAGGATCATGGTGTTGATGGTGCCGCCCATGACGTGCGTCACCAGCAGACACACGAGAGCGGACAGCGGGATGGATAACATGACCGCGAAAGTAGCGCGTGGGCTGCCAAGGAAAATCAGGATCATGATGCCGGTGAGCACCAGCCCGATGGTGGCTTCCTTTACCAGGTTCCCGATGGCGAGCTTGACGAAGATGGACTGATCGAAAACGACCGCGGTTTTGAGCTGGGGCGGGATGTCGACCAGGTGCTTAATCGCGTTCTTCATCCCGTTGACGATGTTGATGGTGTTGCTGTTGCCGCCCTGTTTGAAGACTGGGACGTAAACGGAGCGCTGGCCGTCGATGCGGACGATGTTGTACTGGAGGGCGCCGGAGTCCTCGGCATGGCCGACATCGGCGACGAGGACGGAGCCGTTGCCGACCGACTTGAGGGGCATGGCGTTCATGCTCTGCGCATCGGAGAACTGGCTGTTGGCGTAGATGTTGAAGTCTTTGCTGCCGATGCGGACGTCGCCGGCGGGCAGGATGAGGTTGGAACTGTCGACAGCCTTGACCGCGTCGTCGAGGCTCAGGTTATGGGCCTCCATTTTGAGCGGATCGACGTAGACCTGGATCTGCCGGTAGGTGCCGCCGTAGGGCTGTGGGACCGAGGCTCCCTGGACGTTGGAGATCTGGTTGCGGACCTGAAACTGGGCAAGGTCCTTGAGCTGAGTTTCATTCAGGCCCTTGCCTTCGAGGGTGACAAGGCAGACGGGCTGGGACGACGCGGTGAGGCCGAGGACAACGGGCGGCAGCGTGCCGGGGGGCAGGCGGCGGAGGTCGGCCATGGCCAGGTTAGCGATGTTGCTGAGAGCGGCATTGGGATCGGTGCCGGGCTTGAAGTAGATCTTGATGAGGCTGACACCGGTGAGGGAACGGGACTCGCTGTGATCGACGTTGGCGGCGAGGGTAAAGAAGCGCTCGAAGGTATTGGTAATGTCGGCTTCGATCTGCTCCGGCGGCATGCCGTTATAGAAGGTGGCCACGACGACGACGGGCATGTCGATGTCGGGGAAGAGGTCCACTGGCATGCTGAAGAGGTTGACGACGCCGACCAGGGCCACCATGAGGCACAGCATGATGATGAAGAACGGGTAGCGGAGGGCGAACTTCGGCATCAGTGCGTCTCCTGCGAGGCAGCGGTCGCGGGACGATCTGTGCGGGAGTGAATGATGAGATAGACGGCGGGCACGAGAAACATGGTGAGGACAACCGAAACGCCCAGGCCGCCGATGATGGCGCGGGCCAGGGGCGCGTACTGTTCGCTGCCGGCTTCGGCTCCGATGGCCATGGGGATCATGCCGAGGAGAGTTGCCATGGAGGTCATGAGGATGGGACGCAAGCGCATTTTGCAGGCTTCAACGGTGGCTTCCAGCAGCGGCAGGCCCTGACCGTGGAGGATGTTAGAGAAGTCCACGATGAGGATGCTGTTGGAGACGACGATGCCGGTCATCATGATGGTGCCCATGAGCGACATGATGTTGAGAGTGCTGCCGGTAACGAGCAGGAAGACGACGACCCCGGCGATTCCGGGCGGGATGGCCATGAGGATGATGAAGGGGTCGACAAAGGACGTGAACTGGGCCATGAGAACCAGATAGACGAGGGCGATGGCGACGATCAGTCCAACCGCGAAATCATGGAAGGACTGGTTCATGCTGACGACCGCGCCGCGCATGGTAATGAGGGTGTTGCGCCCGCGTGGGGTGTGATCGATGAGGCTGTTAATGCGGGCGCCGGTTTGACCGAGGGCCTCTTTTTTGGTGGAGACATAGACGTCGATGACCGGCCGGATCTGGTAATGGTCGACTTCCGTAGGCGTATTGATGAGCTTGATGTCCGCGACTGAGTTGAGCGGGGTGTAGCCGGAGCGGTGATCGCCCGCCCCGAGGAGGGGCGGCATGTCGCCGGCCATGTGAGCCTCATCGATGGGGCTGTAGCCGGGCGGATGGGTGCCACGCAGGGGGATGTTCTCAAAATCCTGCATGGACATGTGCTGAATCCAGCGATTGGCGTACTGGACAGTGACCATGTAGTTGTTGCCGGTTTTGGGATCGATCCAGTAGCTGGGAGCAACCTGGCCGTCAGACGTGAGGGCGGTAATGACGTTGTCGACGATTTCTTTGGCGGAGAGGCCGATGAGGCTGGCTTTTTCGCGGTCGATGTTGAGAGCGATGCCGGGATAGTTGATGTCCTGGGGAATATAAGTGCTGCTGACGTTAGGGAAGGTGCGAATCTTCGCAGCCAGCTTCGCAGCCACAGCGTAGGCGCCGTCAATGTTGTTGGAGCTGACCTGAACATCGATGGGGGCGGGCAGACCCTGGTTGATGACGCCGTCGATGAGCCCGCCGGCCTGAAAGTAGGTCGTCAGTTCAGGCATCTCGCGGGAGAGACGCTCTCGAACCTGGCGCATGTATTCATAGCTGCCAATGGAGTGGCCCTCTTTCAGGCTGGTCTGGACGAAGGCGGTGTCCATGGAGGCGTTGGAGGTGAAGATGGCGGAGAGGTCAGGGTAGACGCCGATGTTGGAGACGATCATGTCGAGGTCGGAGGGTTTCACGACCTGGCGGATGATTCCTTCGACTCTGGCGATGTACTGATTGCTGACTTCGAGGCGGGTGCCGCTGGGCATGTGGACATTGATGACGAACTGTCCCGGGTCAGTACGCGGGAAGTAGGCGCGACCAAGGAAGGGGAAGGTCACGATGAGCAGGGCCGCAACGCCGGCGAGGATGATGCCGGTGGAGAAGATGGGACGCTCCAGAGTGCGGCGCACCAGACGTTCGTAGCGGTCCACCATGCGCTGGAAATAGAAGTTGAACTTGTCAACGATGGGCTGAAGGCCGAGACGGCGCTTTGGTTTGTCCCTATGAATTTCGTCTGCCTCAGCAGGATGCTCCGGGCCGGCCGCGTGGCTGTGCGGCTTGAGGAACAAGGAGCAGAAGAGCGGAATGACGGTCATGGCGAAGGCGTAGGAGGCGAACATGGAAAGCACGACGCCCAGCGCCAGAGGCGTAAACAGGTATTTGCTGACCCCGGAAAGCGACGCCACGGGGAGAAAGACGATGGAGGTAGTGACGGTAGCGGCGAGGACGGCGAGGGAGACCTCGGTGCCACCTTTTTCAGCGGCAATCTGCGGGGGCTCTCCGAGCTCCATGTAGCGAAAGATGTTCTCCAGAACGACGACGCCGTTATCGATGAGGCGGGAAAAGGCGAGGGCGAGGCCGCCGAGGATCATGGTGTTGATGGTGCCGCCCATGGCGTTGGTCATGAGGAGGCAGGCGAGTGCTGAGAGCGGAACGGAGAGCATGACCGCCACGGTGGCGCGCGGGCTGCCGAGAAAAAGCAGGATCATGATGCCGGTGAGCACCAGGCCGATGACCGCTTCATTGACGAGTTGTTTGAGGGCAAGCTTAACGAAGACAGACTGGTCGAAGACGACCGCGGTTTTGAGCTGTGGCGGGATGTCGACCAGGTGCTTGATGGCTTGCTTCATGCCATCGACGATGGTGATGGTATTGCTGCTGCCGCCCTGCTTAAAGACGGGGACGTAAACGGAGCGCTGTCCGTTGATGCGAACGATGTTGTACTGGAGGGCGCCGGCGTCCTCGGCATGGCCGACATCGGCGACCAGGACGGAGCCATTGCCGACCGACTTGAGGGGCATGGCGTTCATGCTCTGGGCATCAGGAAACTGGCTGTTGGCGTAAATGTTGAAGTCTTTGTTGCCGATGCGGACGTCGCCGGCGGGCAGGATCAGGTTGGAACTGTCGACCGCATTGACGATGTCATTGAGGCTCAGATTGCGGGCCTCCATCTTGAGCGGATCGACATAGATCTGGATCTGCCGGTAGGTACCGCCGTAGGGCTGCGGGACCGAGGCTCCCTGGACGTTGGAGATCTGGTTGCGGACCTGGAACTGGGCAAGGTCCTTGAGCTGAGTTTCATTCAGGCCCTTGCCTTCGAGGGTGACCAGGCAGACAGGCTGCGACGATGCTGTGAGGCCGAGAACGACGGGCGGCAGCGTGCCAGGGGGCAGACGGCGGAGATCGGCCATGGCCAGGTTGGCGATGTTGCTGAGAGCGGCATTGGGATCGGTGCCAGGCTTGAAGTAGATCTTGATGAGGCTGACACCGGTGAGAGAGCGGGACTCACTGTGGTCAACGTTGGCGGCCAGGGTGAAGAAGCGCTCAAAAGTATCCGTTATGTCGGCCTCGATCTGCTGAGGCGGCATGCCGTTGTAGAACGTAGCCACGACGACGACGGGCATGTCGATGTCCGGGAAGAGATCGATCGGCATGCGGAAGAGGTTCACGATGCCGATGAGGGACACCATGAGGCACAGCATGAGGATGAAGTAGGGGAAACGGAGGGCAAACTTCGGCATGCCTACTTGCCTCCGTTATCGCCGGGGTTCGTTTCCGCGTTCATGTCGATGACGCCGCCGGACTGGGGAGCGGTTTCAGAAGCCGGCGTTTTCTCGAGGACCGGAGTGACTGCTTCACTCTCGGCGTATTTGCCCTGGGCGCCGACCACGACGCGATCGCCGGGCTGAAGGCCGCTGCGGATCTCGGCGAGCTGATTGCCTTCGATGCCCACGTCGACGTTGCGGATATGGACGCGATTATCGCTGTCGAGCGCCTCGACCTGCTGCTGATTGCCGTGAAGAACCAGCGCACCGACGGGAATGGTGACGACATTGTCGGCGTGGTTAAGGCGCATGAGGACGTTGGCATACATGCCGGAATCGATGGCGAGATTCTGGTTGGGCACATCGACTTCGGTTTCCATCGTGCGGGTTTCGAAGTTGAGGGAGCGGGTGAAGCGCACGATTTTGCCTTCGAAGGAGCGGCCGAGGGCGTCGACGCGGACGCGGACCGGATCGCCAACGTGGACGTAGCGGACGTAATCCTCTGGCACGGGCAGGCGGAGGCGCATGACGCCGCTCTGCGCGAGCTTAACGATGGGCAGATCCTGACTGTTGGAGTTAATGCCGGGCTGAATCAGGGCGCCGGTGTCGGCATAGCGCCAGATAATGACACCGTCGAGGGGGGCGACGACGTTGGTATATCCCTCCATGGCGCTGACGCGCTGATTGTCGGCACGGGAGACCTGGAGACCGTTCTGGGCAGCCGAGAGTGCGGCTTTGGCGGCGTCGACATCGGCGGCGGAGGAGAGATCCTTGGCCTGGGCATCGTCGAGTTCCTGCTGGGCAACGAGGCCGGGCTGGGCGTTCGAGGTATCAAGGAGACGCTGGTAGTCGGCATGCAGGGCCGCGTGGGTGGATTGGGCGCGCGTGACTTCATGCTGGGCGCGAACGATCTCGTCGTTGCTTTTGGCCACTTCCGAGACGGTGCCGGCCAGCTGAGCCTGCAGTTCGGGGACCTCAAGGATGGCCAGGGTTTGTCCCTGGTGGACGCGGTCGCCGATATCGACGTAGATATGGCGTATGAAGCCGGAGACTTTGGGGTGCACATCGACGACCTGGTAGGGCTGGAACTGGCCGGCGAGGGTAAGGACCTGGTCGATGCTGCCACGCTGGGCCTCAGCAACCTGAGCGGCGGGAGGTCCGGGAGCAGCTTCGACCGATTCAGGCCGATGATGGCCGCGCCAAAGCAGAAAGACAACCGCGACGGCAACGATCGCGACAGAAAGGAGAATCCACCAGCGCTTTAGCATATTGGAAAATCACCAAGTTCCTGGATTGCAGGCCATCGCCTGGAGCCCATGATGCGCGAACAGCCGAAGAAGCCGGCATCTGTCCTACGCCAGGGGCGAACAGGGCAGAGGAGCGGCTGGCGCAGGTCCTAAGGAAAAATCAGTGACGAAAAGGAGGGGGACGGATGGAAAAAGTCAGGCGCGGAACGGATTGCGGCGCTCGTCGTGACAGGACAGGGGCCGCTCCGAACACACGTGAGCCGGACCACAATCCAGGTCCCGCTGGCAGAACAAAGGTCAGCGCGATGGTACTGAGCGCAAGCGGCAGATTTGTTCTGAGGGCAGGGACGGGCCGGATGTGGCTGACAGCAAACTCCCCGCACTCTTTGCCGGAGAGCAGCTTCGCTTCGGGCATCCGACGGGTGAGGGAGTGCGGCGGAGAATAGAGCGAGAGCTTATATCTCAGCCCCCATCCAAAGACACAGCAGCCCAGCACCACCAGAGCGAAGGCGAGGCCGTGAAGGCCTTTGCTTCGACCCAGGGTAATGCGCATCGCTTGTTTCGCTGAATTGGGCTTCCGGGGATTCAATGCTCTCGTAAAGATGATGCCATATGATTGGACGATTTCCAAACGTCGTCTGTGAGCACGGTTTGGCCAACTCCCGCGTTTGGCAGGATTTACAATCCTTTCATGCGGACTGCTGACCTGGCGCGAGTACTGGAAGCCGAGTTGCGGGGCGATCCGGAACTGGAGATCACCGGGGTGGCCGGCATTGAAGAGGCGGGGCCGGGCGAGATCACGTTCGTCGCCAATCCCAGGTATGCGGCGCTGGCCCGAACTACCCAAGCCGGGGCGATCCTGGTGACGCCGGAGTTCCCTGAGGTTCCCGCGGCGACCCTGCGGCTGAAGAATCCTTACCTGGCCTTCGCGCGGGCAGTGGATCTTTTCTATCAGCCGCCTCCGCCACCCCCGGGCATTCATCCGACAGCGGTCATTCATGCGACGGCGAAGATCGGAACGAATGCGCGGATTGGGGCGTACGCCGTGATCGGGGAAAGTGTAGTGATCGGCGACGATGCGGTGATTCTGCCCCATGTGGTGATTTATCCCGGGGTGACGATCGGCAACCGGTTCTTTGCCCACGCGCACGCGGTGGTACGGGAGCATTGCCACCTGGGGAACGACGTGGTGCTGCAGAACGGCGCGGTGGTGGGATCTGACGGTTTTGGCTTTGCGAAGGACGAAAGCGGGCGCTGGCACAAGATCCCGCAGTCGGGACCGGCGATTCTGGGGGACCGCATCG
>JBAUZR010000470.1:0-3403 GCA_049585375.1 Acidobacteriaceae bacterium | reverse complement strand
GGTTCCCAAAGCGGATATCGGGAAGGTGTCAACATTATAGGAGGACTCAGCAGGAGGATTCAGCGTGAATGGCTCATTCTGGCGGTGGTCCGCGCCCTTCTCGCCGCAAGGGGATTCTTCACTCATTTGAGCAAAAGTGACCATCTTCAGCGGACCTACTCTGTAACACTCATCTCTGGGAATGAGTTTGGGGGATCCGCCATGAAGCTGCGTTTCATCATCCTCCCAATCTTCGTTACCAGTCTTGCTGCAGCCCTCCCGTTGTTGGCGAAAGCACAGTCGTCGCTCGATTCCGCGGGTCCTTCTGCCAAACCGGTAAGCACAAACCCCGTTCAACCAGACCTGCCTTACGACCGTCCGACCCAGGGAACCAAGGTTCACAACTATGTGTTCGAAGCGGTTGGCCCGCTTCCCATCGGCGTCGCCGCGGTCGAGGCCGGCATCGACCAGGAGGACAACTCCCCTCCGGAATGGAAACAGGGCGCTGCGGGTTACGGCAAGCGATTCGGATCCGACTTCGGCACCAATGTGGTCAGTACTACGGCGCGTTATGCGCTGTCAGAAGCTTTCCGGGAAGACGCGCTCTACTACCGCTGCGACTGTCGAGGCATTTTTCCGCGGCTTGGCCATGCCCTGATATCGACTCTGACGGCGCGTCGCGACGAAGATGGTCGCCGCATTTTCTCGGTTCCCGCGCTCCTCGCACCCTATGCCGGTTCAATGACAGCCGTTTACGGATGGTATCCCAGCCGCTATGGCGTTAAAGATGCTCTCCGCATGGGGAACTACACCATGCTGGGACTGGCAGGCGCAAACGTCGGGCTGGAATTTCTCTACAGCGGGCCTCACTCCCTGCTTGGCCGCATGCATTTGAACAATACCCACGGCGCGCCGGATTCAGGATGGAATCAGTGATCGGTGCCAAATTCACGTCCATGGCAGGCACTAGGGCACCTTCACCCGAGACAAGAGGCAAATGAAATGAGAAGAAGCAATTCGCTTTCCGCACTTGTATTTGTTGTGATCGCCGGCATTGGAGCGGCACTCGCATATTTCGCACATCTGACGGCGGGCAATATGGCCGGCATAGCGGTATTCTGCTCTGCGATGGTGCTTGCCTTCATCGTTTCGTCCGCGATACAGATCGCGGATCAATGGAGCAAGGCCGTCGTCCTGCACCTCGGGAAGTTTCGTTCTCTGGAGGGACCGGGCCTTTTCTTTATTATTCCGCTGATCGAAAACATTCCATACTGGCTCGACACACGCGTTCTTACCAGCTCGTTCAAAGCGGAAAAAACGCTTACGAAAGACACGGTTCCGGTCGATGTGGACGCGGTTCTCTTCTGGAAGATCATCGATCCAAAGAAAGCTGCTCTCGACGTTGCCGACTACCAAAGCGCAATCAGCTGGGCCTCGCAAACAGCATTGCGTGACGTGATCGGCAAGGCCATGCTGTCGGAAATGCTGGAAGGTCGGGACAAGATCAGCAGCGTGCTGCGGACGATTATCGATGAGCGCACCGAACCCTGGGGCATTAACGTGATCTCCGTTGAGGTAAAGGATGTATTGATTCCGTCGGCGCTGGAGAACGCGATGTCCATGCAGGCTCAGGCGGAGAGAGAACGTCAGGCTCGCGTTATCCTTGGCGATTCGGAGCGGCAGGTGGCGGAAAAGTTTGTCGAAGCTGCCCGAACGTATGCCAACGACCCTATCGCCTTCCATTTGCGCGGCATGAACATGCTGTACGAAGGACTGAAGCAAAACTCCACAATAGTCATCGTCCCCAGTTCCGCCATTGAGACGATGCAACTGGGCGGCCTTGCCGGAATGACCGCGCTGACTATGGGGATTGGTCAGGAAAACGCGAACAAAGCGCAGACGGAGCGCAACGGCCATAGCGCTCTGCCCGCACCCGAAGACGAATTGCAGCCCGCATGACCGATCCGGGAACGACTCACACGCATCATGAGGAAGGACCGCATCGGAGCGAGGCTCAGCAGAAGCGCCCGTACTGGATGCGCGCACACCGCGACTGGCGCTTCTGGATTGCGGTGGTGTGCATCGCCGCGGCTCTGTTCGTTTACATCACGAGTGTTGACTTATCGATGGTGCCGGGCAGGCGGCATCACGCGACAGTCCCGGTCGGCCAGTAGCGAATGCTTCGATTATGGAGTGTGCATGAAGAAGCTCATCGTCTTCGACTTGGATGGAACGCTCGCCAGGAGTAAGTCGTCTCTCGATCGGGAGATGTCGACGCTGCTCGCCGATCTTCTGGGAACCGTCAAAGTGGCGGTGATCTCCGGAGGCGCCTGGCCGCAGTTTGAGGAACAGTTGCTCTCCCATCTGCCTCACGACAAGTGCCTGCTGAATCTGTCCCTCCTTCCGACCTGTGGAACCCAGTTCTATCGGTATTCAGGGGAGTGGAAGAAAATCTATTCGGAAGATTTCACGGCAGATGAAAGAGAGAAGATCGTCAGTTCGCTGAAGAAGGCGTTCGAGGCATCAGGCTTCAAAGCCGAGAAAGTTTGGGGAGACGTCATCGAAGACCGCGGCAGCCAGATCACGCTGTCCGCGCTGGGTCAGCAGGCGCCGCTCGAGGAAAAGGAAAAATGGGATCCGGATTTTGCGAAGCGGAAGAAGGTCAAAACGATTCTGGATCCCTTGATTCCCGGTTTGTCCGTTCGGCTCGGCGGTGCAACATCTATCGATGTCACCAAGCCGGGTATCGACAAGGCGTATGGAATTCGCAAGCTGCGCGACATTCTCAGCATTTCGACGAAAGAGATGATCTACGTCGGCGATGCGTTGTTTGCCGGCGGAAACGACTATCCGGCGGAGGGGGTAGGGGTCATCTCCATTCCGGTGCGAGGGCCTGAGGACACGAAGCGCGTGATCGAGGCCATCCTGGCTTGCTTGGGAGATGCGAATCAGGCGGACTTGCAAGTGGGAATCCATGGAGCAGGCTTAGCAGGCGGTCCATCGGAATGCTGATGGAGCCGAATCGGGTGAGACGCCGGCCGCTGCTATTGTGTTGTATTCTGTTCCACTCCTGCAAGAATCTTCTGCATCGCGGGCACGACGGCGTCATCCCCTTTCGCCAAACCGACGGTGATCTGATCTCGTGCCGTCAGGATCTCCCGCAGTGAATTGCGCAGAGCCTCATTCTGAGTATCGCTTGCAAGATGCTGAGCCTGATCGAAGAATCGACCGGCGTAGTTTCCGGAAGTGCCGTAGTTTTTCTGCGTCGCTTCCAGATACATGAGAGTGGCTGTAGAACGCAGCTGGGATAGTTGCTCCGCCGACCGGCATTTTGCGAGTTGACCATCCATGGCGGATACATTCTGCTGCAGCCGGTGTGATCTGGCATATTGAGGGATGAATCCAATCAGAAACCCCACGATGA
>JBAUZR010000469.1:0-4585 GCA_049585375.1 Acidobacteriaceae bacterium | reverse complement strand
CAAAATTTCCCGGGCATGAATGGCAGCAATTTCCGTCATAGTGCTCCTCACAATGTGGTGCTGAATGCGCTCGTTGAGTTTCGGCCGCCGATCCACGCGAATCGGTTCACCGGTAGTTGCGGAGATGGTTTCCAGAAAGGTCATCGAAGGCGGTCTGCCTTCGCAAAAATGCAGAGTGCCAACGAAAATTCTAACAAAGCGTGGTCAACGCCACCCGTGATGGCGATCACGAGAACGTGAATTCCAGTGAGATTCCTCCGCCCTGCATCGCCACCGATGATTCCAGGCAAGCCTGAGGAAGGCCACGCTCCGGGTCGTCTGTGACCTTCGTACCGAATCCCGGCCGAATACGCATTTCTTCCCCGGTCTGTGGAAATCCTGTCAAGCCCCCATCCACCTGACGAAAGTAACTACCACTGATACAAAACCACTTACGCATCAAAATTTGACCGGAAATGTGGCAGTAAATCCGGGCGGATTTGTTATTCTGAACTTATAGAGTAAAAAAGAAAAAAGCCCGCCGCGCGCGGGCTTTTTCGTTGCCGCCAGAACCAAGGGCACTGGGGACTGGGGACTGGGGACTGGCCACAGGCCACCGGCTGCTCCCGGTAACATCACTCATGGATGTAACCAACGCGGCCCAATGGAATGAACGCACTACCAAAACGATGCCATCGAAAACGATGTCTGTTTTTCAATCCGCAGGACTGGCAACTGGGGACTCGCAACTGTCCTACGGTTGTGCGGCGCCAGGCGTAAGCGTCGCCGCCGCGACGTTCCACCCCGCCACTTTCACGATCGGGTTAGCCGGGGCGTCGTCCGGCAGCCGCGCCGTCAGCGTGCGCGACTCGCCCGGAACCAGCTCGATCCAGTTGTCTGACCAGAAGACCGGCGCGATCAGGCCGCCGGAAGACGTCCGCACCGCCGCCTCCACCTGAAAGGCGAGAGCACCTGAGTGGTTGTCGAGGTGCAGCACGATCTCGCGACCCTGCGGGGTGGTGCGGATTTCGGCGCTGGAGCTGACCGTGGCGGGTGGCAGCTGGGTGAGCGCGGTCAGGTCCGGGTAGCGCTCGGCGGGAGTGTATGTGTACTCCGTCGCTCCCCAGTCAAAGGAAGTGAGGGTGTAAGGCACCCAATAGAAATTGCGGCTGACGATTTTGCCGGTAGAGTCGGCGAGAGTCAGGTCAATGAGGAAGATGCGCTCCGAGCCGTTGTAGAGCGACCCAGGCAGGGTAAGAACCTGCTGGGAATTGTCGGGTGGCGCATTGACGACGGCGGTCGTGTGGTAAAGCTCGTTCCAGTGAATGCCGCGCACATCGATGGTGGCATGCAGACCTTCGACAGGATGGTAGGTGCTGTTGACGACGACGATGGACTGATTGTCGTACGAATACTGGATGTGCAGGGGCGCGCAGGCATTCTTCACCGCGTAGTACCCGGCATCCGCCTCGAGATTGTAATCGTAGAGGTGCCAGATCATCGAGGGCCAGGCGTTGTTCAGCATCCACTGGATCACGCCGGTGGACTCGTACTTGTTCCGGCTGTACGACTCGAACATGGCGCGCTCGGAGTCATATTCCATCGTGGAGGCCAGGCGTGTGTAGTCGGCGGCCGAGTTGGGTTTGGCGTACATGGCGGTCATGGCCTCGTCGAGATCTTTGAGGCTGGTGAAGCCGCCCCCGCCATAGTGAAGCGACCAGTCCGCCGAGGGCGGCCACGCGTCCGGATCGGGCAGAAACTTCGCCCGGCTGGCCAGCGACGGTATCGCGGGGCCGGGGCTGGTTTCGGTGTTGTAGCCCCACGCGCCGCCATGGGTCTTGTCGACGTACCAATAGCTGGGCTCGACGTAGTCGTAGGGGCCGGTCATCTTCACGCCGCTTTCGCCGGTGACCGTGGTGGCCGTGGCCGAGGCGGAAGAGAGGGTTGGATTCGGCCAGTGAGTCTGCGCCTCAACCTGGAGATACGCGCTCTCCACGTTGGCCGGCGGAGGATTGTCGCTGCCGTTGAGCCACACCAGAAGGCTGGGATGGTAGCGCAGGCGCAGCATCTGCGAGTGGAGCGAAGCGGTGGCGACGGCGAGGGTTTCCGGAGTCCAGTGCCTCCAGTGCTCCCACTGATCGCAGCAGCACCAGCCGAGCATGACGAGAATGCCGTTTTGGTCGGCCAGATGGAAGAAGTCGTCGGTATCGAGCTTGCCCTCGAGCCGAATGGTGTTCAGGTTCAGATCGCGCACCAGGCGGAACTGCTCGCGCAGACGCTTGGGATCGGTGCGGAGGAGCATGTCCTGAGACCAGCCACCGCCGCGGATGAGAATGGGCTTGCCGTTGACGCGGAAAAGCCGGGCGCCGGTGCCGGTGAGCTCGGAAGTGATCTCGCGAATGCCGAACTCGACGGTTTTCTCGTCGGCGACCTGGTTCTGAATGCTGAAACGCATGGTGAGCGGCTCGAGATGGGGTTCGCCCATCTGCCAGGGCCACCAGAGCTTAGGGTTGTGGATGCGCAGCTGCGGGAACTGCTCCGGCGCAAAGGTGACGGTGCGCTGTTCGTGGGCTGCGAGCTGAACCGGCTGCTGGAAGGTGGCGCCGGCCGCAGAGCCGGAGACAACGCCGTCGACCGGCTTGTCAGTAGCGTTCTCCACTTCGGCGTAGAGGGTGAGGTCGGCAGTGCTGAGATCGTCGCTGGGAAAATGGGTGACAGCCATGGGCGAGCGCAAAGCTACTGCGCCGGTGGAAACGAGATTCACGTCGCCGATCACACCCATGTCCTTATCGGGGGGAGCGGGATTCCAGTCAACCCAGTTGATGCCGAGATCGTTTTCGGTGGGCGCGAAGGTCTCGACCGCGAGCACATTCCGGCCGCCAGGTTTCAGAAACGCGGTGACATCGAGGTTGTAGGTGCGATAGGCGCCGGCGATCTGAGAGGAATCGGCGATACGGTGGCCGTTGAGCCAGATGTCAGCGCGATAGTTGATGCCGGCGAAGTGCAGCCAGTATTGCCGGGACGCTCCGGAGGAAGCGGGAGCGGCGAACTCGTCGCGATACCACCAGCCGCAGTGGTAGGGGCTGTCCTCAGGCATGGGCAGGTTGGAGAAGTTTTTGCCGATGGGATACGAGGTGCCGGGAATCTTGCGCAGGTTGTCACCGAAATAAGGGTCGGGCAGAAGCCCGGCGGCCACCTGGGCGGCCAGCACAGTCGTGGGCACCGTGGCGGAGATCCATCCCTCGGTGGAGAAGTCCGGAGCCGAAATGGCGTCGCCGGCGGCGGTGGCCTTGCAGGCCGACTGCAGACGCCAGCCGTCGTGGAGAGGCGTAGTGGTGGCCGCGTGCAGCGTCGGAATCAGCAGCACGGAAGCGGCGAGCGAAGCGAGGAAGTGGCGGGTCATCGGCGGGTCCTCCGGCTCGCACGCTAACGCGGTACGAGGAATCCTGGTTGGTTGCGACCGCGGCAGAAGTCTGAAAAGCTGCGGTTTCAATCGTTTGAATTCAAATATTCCAATCGCGTTCATTTGTCAACGCGAAGGGAATTACCTGGGGGCCCGGGGCCTTTTCCCGATCGTGGTGGAGCGGACGATGTCCGCACCACCAGTTCCGGCGTGAGCAGGTGCAGGCGACCCTTGCGAGTCTTCTCTGAGCCGCGCTGATCGAGAACTTCGAGCAGACGCGTGGCGGCGAGTACACCCATTTCGTGCAGAGGCTGGCGAATGGTGGTGATTCCCGGTGTGGCCACGTCGGCAAGCAGGATGTCGTCAAAGCCCAGGACCGAGCAGTCGCCGGGAACCCGCAGGCCGGCTTCCGACAGGCCGCGCACCACACCGAGCGCGGTGAGATCGTCGAAGGCCAGGACAGCACTAAAGCGAAGGCCCGAAGCCAGCATTTTCGTGGCAAAGCGAACGCCGCCTTCGAATCCCGAGCGCGGGTCGACCTGGTTTGGCAGCTGAAAGATCAGACGAGCGTCGATCTGGAGACCGGCGGCACGGGCAGCATCCCGAATGCCCTGCCAGCGCGGCTCACTGTCGAACATCTCTTCGGGACCGCGGATGACTGCGATCTCGCGGTGGCCGAGTTCGACCAGGTGGCGCATCGCGAGAGCGCCGCCTGCCTCATTGTCAACCAGAACCGAAGGGATGCGACGGGCGGTGAGGTCGCGGCCGACGATCACGATGGGCACATGGTTCTTTTCGATGTCGGCGAGGAGATTGGTCTCCTCGAATACCCAGCTGGCGATCACGATCACGCCTTCCGCACGGCGCTCCAGCAGCATGCGCAGATAACGATCGAAGAGCTCACGCCGGGTTTGCGCATTCACCTGGAGGGAAAAGTATTGCGCCGCCTGGAGGGTTTCTTCGATGCCGCGGACCACCGGAATGCAGAACGGGTCGGACATGTCGTAAGCGAGGACGCCAATGGTTTGAGTTCGACGGCGGCGCAGCGAACGGGCATGGACATCGGGATGGTAGCCGAGGCGCGAGGCCATGTCGCGAATGCGCAGGCGGGTCGCCTCCGCGACGTGGCGCGAGAGAGGCGCCTCGCTCAACACGATCGATACGGTGGAAACGGACAAGTGACAGGCGCGCGCGACATCGGAC
>JBAUZR010000468.1:0-1617 GCA_049585375.1 Acidobacteriaceae bacterium | reverse complement strand
CTTGCTGCAGGAAGCGATCGGACACCTTTCGCCGATTTACCGGGAAGTCCTGCTGATGCGTGACATCGAAGAGCTCAGCATTGAGGAGACGGCCGGCGCTCTGGCCATCAGTATCTCTTCGGTAAAGGTGCGGCTGCATCGGGCACGTATCATGCTGCAAAAGGAACTGGCGCCTAAACTGAAGCTGGCGAGTTCTAAGAAAAGGAGGTGGCTCTCGTGGTAATAGAATGCAAACACGTCTGGGACTACATCTCCGAATTCCTCGATGACTCGCTGCCTCCGGAAACCAGGGAGCTGGTGCAGAAGCACCTGGAGAACTGCGAAATCTGCTCCGCCATCCTCGACTCGACGCGCAACATCCTCGTCCTGACCGCAGACGATCGCGTCTTCGAGCTGCCCGCCGGCTACAGCGAACGGCTGCATGCGCGCCTGGCGCGGGAGATCCGCGCCGCGAACAGCCGCCCGGAGAAGCCCACCCCGGATCAGGATTAGATTGAGCCGTGCAGATAGATGTGGAATCCCCATTCCACGGCAACCAGCAGCAGCGTCAGAATCGCAAGGCCTGTCTGCCATGACTCCGAGCGCAGCTGCTTGTTGGTGGCGGGCTTCATTCTCCACTGAGACGAAGGGCGCGCGCGCAGCCGGCGAATCCGCCGGACGGCAATCAGATTCACGACGGAGCCTGCAATGGCAGCCATCTCCATGGGGATGCGAAGCGCCGCGAAATGCAGCACAGTCAGGAATTTGAGCCCCGCCGTCGCCGCCGCAAGCGCGCCTATCCCGATCAGCAGCCGTACACCGCTAATGGCAAAAAATGCCGTGCATGCGCTTTGCAACAGGATAAAGAACAAACTGGTGAGGCCAACCGCAAGGCTGCGGCCCTCATTATGCTTCGGCTCTGCCAGGTTAACTTCCAGCTCTGGTTCGGGCATCGCGTCCTCAGTGTATCGAAATGACTCCGGACGGAGCGACCCAATCGCGCGTCTGAAATAAAGAGCCTGATCGCGCTGAAAAGGCCGGGGCATCCCAGACAGAACGCCCCGGTCCATGACTAGTACGCAGCGATGCCGTTGATGCCGGCCGACGCCGGCAGCCCATCCTGCTGCCCAAGGTTGACCACGCCTCCTTCATCCTGAACGGCGAAGATGCCAATGGCGCCGGTAGCGCCGTACAGCGTGTACAGATAGCGGCCGTCCGAACTGGCAGCGATGTCAATATTTGTGCTGCCAGTGGGGGTCTGGCCAACGACCCCGGCGCCAATGGGAGTGAGTTCGCCGTTACGTTCGATATTGAAGCCGGAGAGTGTCGAATTGTTGGGATTGGATGTATACACGGAGCGGCCGAACCGGCCGATCACGTCCCAGCAGGTGGCGCTGCCGCCCGTGGGAAGAGCGTTGGTGATGGTGCGGAGCGATCCGTTCCCGTTCAGCTGATACGAGGAAATCGTAGACGAAACCGTCTGGTTATCTTCCACGTTGCCCACAATCAGAGATCCATTGGGAGCAAATGCGGCAGCGAAGGGGACCGTACCGGCGCTGTCGGTAACTATGGGATTCGACAGGGTCCCATTCGGATAAACGTGGAATACATCGATCTTATTGGTCGCAGACTCGATAA
>JBAUZR010000467.1:0-11382 GCA_049585375.1 Acidobacteriaceae bacterium | reverse complement strand
GAGTGGGGCGGTCATCGTTACTCTCAGCGACACCGCCAGCGGTGCGGTGATGCATTACACCGTAGACGGGACGACGCCGACTTCTTCATCACCGGAGTATTTTGCTCCCTTCCTGGTCGCCGCGAATGTAACCGTGAACGCCATCGCTATGGCGCCCCCACTGCTCGACAGCAAGGTGGCATCGCAGACCTTTTCGCCAAACCTGGCTTCGGGCACGCTGGTCTGGAGCGACGAGTTCGCGAACACCGGTTCCGCGAATATCGGACCCAACACCCAAACCTGGACCTATGACACGGGAACCGATTGCTGCGGCAACAATGAGCTGGAAACCTACTGCGCGTATGGATCCACGGCGCCGCCCTGCAGCACCGGCACTCCGAATGCCTACGTAGGCACGGATGGATATCTGCACATCGTGGCGCAGAGCCCGTCGCCAGGCATCTACACCTCAGCTCGGCTGAAGTCTCAGGGTCTGTTCACGTTTCAGTACGGGCGCATCGAAGCGCGCATGCAGCAGCCGGAATCGCAGGGGATGTGGCCCGCCTTCTGGCTGCTCGGATCGGACATCACCACAGTCCCCTGGCCTGCCTCCGGCGAGGCAGACGTGATGGAGCACATCGATGGCGCCAACCCTCCCTTTTCCGTGGGCGCCGCGCCTCCGGGATACGACTGGATCGCCGGTTCAGTGCATGGCGGCGCTTCTTCCAGCAGCGAAGTGAACGGCAGCCAGAGGTATACCGCAGTCGGCTTTTCCGCAGCGGCCTGGCATACCTACGGCATGATCTGGAGCAAGGGGCAGATTCAGTATTACGTTGACGATCCGTCGAACATCTACGCGACCTTCAACACCAGCAACTTCGGGGGGACCTGGCCGTTCGATCAGGGGCCGATGTTCATCATCCTGAACCTGGCTGTGGGAGGCGACTGGCCGGGCAGTCCGGACTCGACCACGGCGTTCCCATCGAACCTGCTGGTGGATTACGTGCGGATCTATACCAACTAGTCCCGTGCCTGCATCCAGCGGTCCATAAGCCGGTGGACGCACTGGGCCCCACAGAGGTGGCGGATCTCCGCTGAATGGGCCAGAAACCCATTCCATCGGGTTACCTTCATGACCCGCTGCTCTTCCTCACCCTCGGCAGGGGAGAGCGTCTCCGGCCAGGCGAGCCACCAGTCCTCTGAATCCTCGCTGTTTTCCTTGCCGCACACGTCGCAATGAAACGTTTCCATCCAGGCCATCGGTTTCGACTCCTCCGCCAGTTTCGCCGGGACGGTAAGATTGTGTCTACCGGTCGAGAGACCGGCAGAGCCTCTTTTCACCAGCGGAGCCCGTATGCTTTCTTCCCCAGACTGGTCTCCGGATCTGAAGCACCCTCCGCGCCGGCGCGGACTGTTGCTTTCGCTCGGCTTTCATAGCGCGCTGGCGCTCTTCCTGTTTCTGCTGATGTTGTCGTGGGGGCGCGTACGGCCGGTCTACACCGAGAGCCGCTGCTGCTCGACGCCTCTTTACTGGAGCGGCAGCCAGACGGGCGGAAGCAGCCACCCGCATCGTGCGGCACGGAAACGGCGGAAGAAGCCTGTACCTGCGGCGCCTGCAGCCGAAAAGGCCAGTTCGGCAGCGCCGGTGCCCGCGGTGCAAACTACCGCTTCGCAGGCGGGCATTGCGGCTCCGCAACAACAGGGGACATTTGGCACAGGAACTGGCTCGGAAGACGCGGAACCCGCTTTTCCGGTTTATTTTCCGTGGCCCGGCGTTCCGGACCGCTCGCTTTTGCCCGCCGCTGAAAAGAAAGTCATCGTCGAGGTGACGGTGAGCCCGCTGGGCGACGTAACCGGGGAGAAGCTGGTGCAGGGCATGGGCAATTCCCTCGACCAGATTGTGCTGAACACGGTGAAGTCGTGGCGTTTCCATCCGGCAACGCAGAATGGAACGGCGGTCGCGTCGGTGGCCGATCTGGTGTTTCCGTTCAACCGTGAATACCCGAATGGGCAGAATCCCGGCAGCAGCTGAGGAAGGAAAAAAGACACCCACCCCCGGTGGGGGTGGGTGTCTCCTTAAGCATCTTATTTTCAGTTGATTAGCCCGGTTATCGAGATCGACGACCTGGCTAAACCATTGAAACCAAAGCGCCCACCTGGTTGAGCGGGGCGGGCGGTATTCGACTCAACGGAATCCCTTACGAGCACCCGGGATGTCCGCACTGGCAGACGACTTCGGTTGATCCCTTCATTGCTTCGCAGTGGGGACTGCAGAACTTTTCCCCGTGGGACGGAACACAGCTACAGGCTGGGTTCCCACATTTTTTTGTATCGGCCATACGCTCCTCCTTGCCTGAGTTGAGATGCGAACAAGAGAGGCGCGACGAGTCGGGGGAATCGAAAATGAAACACGGGAGTTGTTAATCGCCGCAGCAGCAAGGCTCCTGCCCGCAGTAGGAACAACAGCTACACAGGTGATCGCGAACTCGGACACCGGCGGCCGAAACTGTGTCGCCGGGCGCGCAGCACCCGCCGGCGATGGAGGGGATGACGAGGACTTCGTCGCCATCCTTGAAGGCGTATTTGTCGTTTCCGAGGAAGCGGATGTCTTCCTCGTTGACGTAGAAGTTGATGAACTTGCGCACCTGGCCCGAGTCGTCGCGCAGGTGGGTTTTCAGCGCGGGAAAGGTGGTCTCGATCTCGGTGATGAGAGCGGGGAGGTTGTCCGCGGTGGACGTGATCTCGCGCGCGCCGTTGGTGTGCTTCTGAAAGGCGTTGGGCAACAGAACTCTAACGGGCATAGGATCCTCCGGGGACCAGGTCGTTTTCTTCGGTGCGCTCGGCAAGATACTGCTCGAAATCACCGAGGCGCGGACGGATGGCAGCGTGCTGCTCATAAGCGCCCTGCAGCACGTCGGTCGTCTTGAGACCGTTGCCGGTGATGCAGGCGACGGTGAGATCGTCGGGGTGGATGCGCTCGTGCGCGTAAAGGCGCGCGGTGACGGCCGTGGTGACGCCGCCCGCTGTCTCGGTGAAAATGCCCTCAGTCTCGGCAAGTTCCTGGATGGCGGAGACGATCTCCACGTCAGAGACGTCTTCGGCCCAGCCTCCGCTTTCGCGGATGGCGCGCGTGGCGTAGAGGCCGTCGGCGGGGTTGCCGATGGCCAGCGAGCGGGCGATGGTGCGGGGGCGCTGCGGCTCGATGGCGTCGGCCCCGGTCTTGACAGCGGTGGAGATGGGCGAGCAGCCGGTGGCCTGGGCACCGAAGAAGCGAACCGGCTTGTCGTCGACGAGGCCGAGCGTGACCAGTTCTTTGAAGGCCTTGCGGATTTTAGTGATGAGCGAGCCGCCGGCCATGGGGACGACGACGTTGTCCGGCAGGCGCCAGCCGAGCTGTTCAGCGATCTCAAAGCCGACGGTCTTGGAGCCTTCCGCGTAGTAGGGCCGCAGGTTTACGTTGACGAATCCCCAGTTGTACCGGTCGGCAATCTGCGAGCAGAGACGGTTCACGTGGTCGTAATTGCCGTCGATGCGGACGAGCGTGGCGCCGTAAACCTGGGTGTTGAGAATCTTCGCTGGCTCCAGATCGGCGGGGACCAGGATGTAAGTCTTCAAGCCGAGGCGCGCGGCCTGGGCGGCGACAGCGTTGGCGAGATTACCCGTGGAAGAGCAGCCGACAGTGTCGAAGCCGAAGCGCCGTGCGTTCTCCAGCGCGACCGAGACTACGCGGTCTTTAAAGCTCAGCGTAGGCAGGCAGACGGCGTCGTTCTTGATCCACAGATTCTTCGCGCCAATGCGCTCGGCGAGACGCGGAGCGCGCAGGAGCGGCGTCCAGCCGGCCGGGGTCTGCGGCGTCGAATCGTCGGGTACGGGAAGCAGTGCCTGATAGCGCCACATGCTGGTCGGACCGGCAGCGATGGAAGCCCGGGTTACGGTCTTGCGCGCGGCGTCCAGATCGACCTGGACTTCAAGCGGGGAAAAACATTCGTCACAAATGGAAAGCGGCGCGTTGTCGTAGCGCTTACCGCATTCCCGACAACACAGTTCGTAAGCAGCAGCCATTCAGCCCTCACAATCGAGAGCGGCGCTGGGAATACAAATACGGGCACGCGTGACGTCGTACTGCTTTACTGCGACACTTCCTGGGATTGCGCGAGATGCGATACTGCCTGCACCCCGAATCTCATGTTCCCCGCCTTACGGCGAGCGAGAGTTGACACCGATGTCCCGAATTGCTCAGGCCGGTTGTCGTGGCGTCACAGGGCCCGTCCCTCAGCCACTCTGCATGAAATTCAGGCTCGCTCTTTAGGAGCAAACTTGAATACTTGTTAGATAACACAGCAGGCGGAGCGATGCAACTCCACCTGCGGGGAAGGGCAGGAATCCGGCGGCGAACGGTACGTCCGACACATTGAATCGCGGCCCGCTGCTCGGCCATCGAACGCAGGCGGGTTGAGCTACTGAACAGTTCAGGAGAACCTACATGATCACCATCCTGGGCGCTGGCGGCGTCATCGCGAATCACCTCACCCCGCTCCTCGCAGGGCGGAATCAACGGTTCCGCGTGGTCAGCCGGAGCGCACGGGGGACGCCGGGAGCCACTGAAGTTGTCGCAGCCGACCTTACGGATCGCGATGCGACACTCCGGGCGGTCGCCGGTTCCAGCGTCGTTCTTTTGCTCGCCGGCCTCCCCTACGACCACAAGGTCTGGGCCGACCAATGGCCGAGGATCATGGCCAACACCATCGAAGCCTCGAAGCGAGCCGGCGCGAAGCTCCTCTTTTTCGACAACGTGTACATGTACGGGCGCGTTCAAGGCCCGATGACGGAAGACACCCCGTTCAATCCCTGCAGCCGCAAAGGCGAAATACGGGCGCAAATTGCCACGACTCTGCTGAACGAGATCCGGGCGGGCTCGCTCACCGCGATGATCGCGCGCGCTCCGGATTTCTACGGACCCGCTACGCCGACAGGCGTGCCCAACGTCCTGGTTTTCGACGCCTGGAGCAAGAATCAAAAGGCGTCCTGGCTCGTGAACGACTCCGTTCCCCACTCTCTGATCTACACGCCCGATGCCGCACGCGCAGTGCTCACCCTCGCAGAGTCCGACTCGGCCTGGAACCAGACCTGGCATCTGCCCACAGCGCCCAATCCCCTCATGGGGCGCGAATTCATCACCGCCGCCGCAGGAGCGATGCATCGCGCACCCGACTACCGCGTCCTCTCCCCGCTCATGGTCCGCGTGTATGGGTGGTTCAAGCCCGTGGTTGGTGAACTCTACGAGATGCTCTACCAGAACGACGCGCCTTATCTCTTCGACTCATCGAAGTTCGCGGGAGCTTTCGGCTTCGCGGGCATTCCCTACGCGGAGGGTGTGCGCGAAACCGCCGCATCCTATCAGAGCGCGTGAGGGCGTGGCCGGCCTGAATCAGTCCTGGTGTGCCAGCAGACGATCGCGCACGGGCTGGTTGCGCGCCATGTCGATGCAGGTCCAGGCCATAGCGAGGGCGCCGTCGATGACGGCCTTGTCGGCATCCGCGGTAACGCAGTGCGCGGTGAACTCCGGCTGGTGATTCACGGCCGGCAGCGAGTTAATGCCGATCATGGGGTGGATCGACGGCATGGCGAGCGAGACGTTGCCCATGTCCGTCGAGCCGGTAGGCCGCGTTTCCCACTCGCCCATGTTCGCGTACTTTCTCCCCAGCGCTTCGGAGTTGGCTTTGTACAGCAGTGCCATGTCGTTGTCGTGAACCATCTCGGCATAGGGCTTGTCGCCGCCGGTGATAGCGACCTTCGCTCCGGTTGCGAGGCCACCAGCCTCAAAGCAGCGGTAGACCTTCGGCCGCAGCTCTTTGAGCTGGTCGAGGGTCTCAGACCGGATGATGTACTTCGCCGATGTATGCGCGGGCACGACATTGGGCGCGACTCCGCCCTCGGTGATGATGCCGTGAATGCGATCGGAGGAACGAATGTGCTGGCGCAGGAGGCCGATCGCCGTCTGAGCGATGGTGAGGGCGTCCGCTGCGTTAATGCCGAGTTCCGGAAACGCAGAAGCGTGGGATTCCTTGCCGGTGCAGTGGACCTCGAACATCGACGCGGCGATGATCTTCGCCTTGACCATATCGAAGGGCGCGGGGTGAACCATCATCGCGGCGTGAATGCCGTCAAAGCCGCCGCGCTCGAGCATGAGGATTTTGCCGCTGGCGTTGCCAACTTCTTCGGCAGGCGTGCCGATGACGCTGATGGTGAGACCTACCTCGTCGGCGAGTTTGGCGGCGGCCAGGGCAGCGCCGATGGCTGAGGCGGCGATGATGTTGTGGCCGCAGGCATGGCCGATGCCGGGCAGGCTGTCGTATTCCGCGCAAATGCCGATGTGGAGGGGGCCGGAGCCGACGCGGGCGCGGAAAGCGGTGGGCAGATCGCACACGCCCTTCTCTACGGTGAAGCCCGCAGCATCGAGCGCTTCGCAGAGCCATGTCGAAGAGTTCTCTTCCTCAAACCCAATTTCGGGATGCGCGTGGATGCGGTGACTCAGGCCAATCAGCTGCTCTCGCGCTTCGTCGAACCGTTCCTGCGCCGCTGCCTTCGCTTCCATCCGACGCCCCCTTTCGACCAGGGAAAAACCATACCACGCTCTCTTTCCATCGCGCGCCCCTCGGTGGTTGAATCAAAGGACGCCATCCCTGAAGGGACGTCCCCATGAACGCCGCCGTTGTCCATTCCTTTTCCGCTCCTCCACGCTACGAGTCGTTTGCCGAACCGGTGCCTTCGGCCGAGGAAATCCTGGTCAGAGTGACCGCAGCGGGGCTGCACCCGGTGGTGAAATTGCTCGCCGCCGGCACTCACTACAGCAGCAGGAGCGAACTGCCGTTCGTGCCGGGTCTGGACGGAGTTGGGCATTTGCCCGACGGGTCGCGCGTGTACTTCGCCCGCTCCCGGCCGCTCTATGGAACTTTCGCCGAGCGCAGCCTGACCCAGCGCGCTGCCTGTTTTCCGATTCCCGACAACCTGAGCGATGCCACGGTTGCCGCCATCATGAATCCCGGGATGTCGTCGTGGGCCGCGCTGACGGAACGCACGCGACTGGCGCCGGGCGAGAGCATTCTGATTCTCGGAGCCACGGGTGTGGCCGGCCAGCTGGCGGTCCAGACAGCGAAGCGGCTGGGTGCACGGCGGGTCGTCGCCGCGGGGCGCAATCCACAGGCTCTGGAAGAACTGCGCGGCCTTGGTGCGGACAGCGTGCTTTCTCTGGCGCAGGATCATGCCGCGCTGGTCGGGGCCTTTCGCCACGCCATCGCAGAGGAAAAGATCGACCTGGTTCTCGACTATGTATGGGGTGCACCGGCTGAGGCTGCGCTGGAAGCCATGACGCTCAAGGGCGTGAGCCACCCCGCCGGTCGGATCCGCTTTGTTCAGGTGGGCTCCAGTGCGGGACCGACCGTATCTCTGCACGCGGAAAGCCTGCGCAGCTCGGGGCTCGAGTTGATAGGCAGCGGCTTCGGGAGCGTCCCCATCGATCGCGTGTTACGCGCGCTTACAAATTTTCTACAGGAAGCTGCCCGCGAGCCATTTCAGGTGAGGACCACGGTCGTGCCGCTGGCGCAGGTCGAGTTGCTGTGGAACGCGCCAGAGCAGGGCGCCCGGCTGGTTTTCCAGCCCTGAAGGCGCGAATCGCCGAACAAATCTCTTGCCTGCTGGAGTTCCCCTGGCCCATGATGGCCTCCCGGGAACCATTCGACCGGGTTCTGCGTTAATCTCTGCATCGCCCCGAGGACATCCTATGAACCATTTTGTCCACGATCTGCGCTTCAGTGCCCGGACCCTCCGCAAGACGCCGGGATTTACGCTCACCGCTGTCCTCACACTGGCGCTCGGCATTGGCGCAGTTACTGCCATCTTTTCGGTGGTCGATTCGGTTTTGTTGAAGCCCTTCGTCTTCCCTGACCCCGGCCAGCTTGTCATCCTGCGCGAGACGGACAACGGCTTCGCCACCGCGACGGCCTCGGGGGAGTCCGTGCCGGACAATCCGCGCCAGTTCTTCAACTGGCAGGCCAATGCCCGGACCCTATCCGGCGCCGCCATTTTTCAGAGCGGCGGGTACAGCGTCTCCTCCGGCACGGATCACCCTGAAATCCTCGACGGCCTCCGCATCTCGTCGAACTTCTTTTCGGTTCTCGGGGTCCAACCCGTTCTCGGCCGCGCTTTTCTTGCCGCCGAAACGACGAAGGGACACGACAACGAGGTCATCCTCTCGTGGGGCGCGTTTGAGCGCTACTTCCACGGCAATCCCGACGCCATCGGCCAAACCCTGCGCAGCGGTGGCGTGCCGCAAACGGTGGTGGGCGTTCTACCCCGCGGATTTCAGTTCCCCAGCATCACGCCCATCCGCATGGCGGGCTCCTGGGGCAGGACGGAGTCCTATCAAATCTTTTCGCCGCTGGTACTGAATCCCTCCGATTTCAGCGATGACTACGACTACAACTACATGGCCATTGCCCGTGTCCGCTCCGGGGTGTCGATTGCGCAGGCTCGCACCGAGTTGAACACGATCCAATTGGCCTTCGATCAGGCACACCACCTGGCTACCAAACCCACAGTCGTCGTCAACCCCCTCATCGTTGACGTCGCCGGAGACGTAAGCACCGCGCTCTGGCTGCTGCTGGCCGCAGTCGGCGCGATCCTTCTCATCGGGTGCGTCAATCTCGCCAATCTCCAGCTCGCCCGCGCCGTTGCCCGTGACCGGGAGCTCGCCGTTCGCGCTGCCCTTGGCGCGGCACGCGACCGGCTCCTCGGCGCCGCTCTCGCCGACTCCGTCGTCCTGGCCCTTATGGGCGGGGCGCTGGGCATCCTGCTTTCCTTCCTCGGGGTTCGGCTCTTCGTGGCCGCCGCTCCCGAAAACCTTCCGCGCCTCGCTGACATTCAGGTGAGCTGGCCCGTGCTTCTGGGCGCCGCCGGGCTTTCTTTCCTCACGGCATTCGTGTTCGGACTATTTCCTGCAATGCGCGCCATCCGTGTCGATCCGCAATCGGCGCTGCAGACGAGCACTACGCGCGTCTCCGCCTCCCGTGAAAGCCGCCGCACTCGTCATCTGCTGGTCGGCGCGGAGGTCGCGTGCACCGTCGCGCTGCTCATCGTGACCGGTCTGCTGGTCCGCAGCTTCGCGACCCTGATCGGTCAGGACCGGGATTTCGACTCCAGCCAGGTCAGTTACGCGCAGGTTTTTCTTTACGCGCCTCAGTATCGCGACACGGTGAAGAACTCCGAACAGGTCCGCGGCGCATTCCAGGATCATGCCCTGGCCGCGCTGGCGGGGATGCCCGGCGTTCAGTCGGTCGCCAGTACCAGCGAAACGCCCATGGGCGGGGAGACGTGGATCAACCTCATCCAGCGCCCCGACCACCCTCTGCCTGACGCGCAGACTCCCGACGCCAATATTCGCTGGATCAGTCCGAGCTACGCCACGACCCTCCGCATCCCGGTCGTCGCCGGACGCGATCTCAGTGACGCCGACAAGAATCACCCCGCCAACGCCCTCATCTCGGAAAAGGCTGCGCGCACCATCTGGCCCGGCGAAAACCCTGTTGGCCGCACTTTCAAAATGGGCGAGGACACGGTCTACACCGTCGTCGGCGTTCTCGCCGATGCGCGCATCAACGACCTGCAGACGACCGCGAATATGGTCTACCTGCCCTATTGGCAGAATCCTTTATGGCGGGTGAACTTTCTGATCCGCAGCGCGGAAGCTACGGCGGGCCTCGCGCCGGCGATTCGACGCGCGATCTGGAAGATCGATCCCCAGGTGGCGATTCCCGTAATCAAGTCTCTGGACCAGCAGGTTGCCGACTCAGTTGCCAACCAGCGTTTCCAGACGCTCCTGCTCTCCAGCTTCGGGGCGGCCGCGCTGCTGCTGGCGCTGCTGGGGATTTACGGTGTGCTGGCCTATTCGGTCTCATTGCGCCGGCGTGAGTTTGGGATCCGCATTGCGCTGGGCAGCGACAAGTCGACCCTGATGGGTCTGATTGCGCGCCAGGCCGCGCTTCCGATTGCAGGAGGGATTCTTGCGGGCATCGCCCTCGCGTTTGCGGCCACGCGCTGGGTGCAGTCGCTGCTGTATGAAACCAGCGCGGCTGATCCGGCCGCCATCGCGGCCAGCATTGGCCTGCTGCTACTGACGGCCCTGCTGGCGGTGACGCTGCCGGCCAGGCGTGCCGCGCAAACCGACCCAATGCAGGTACTCCGCAACGAGTGAGCGGGGTCCCGCTCAGGGCTCGGAGGCGCAATCCACGCGCACTCGCCGTCCCTGGCCGCTGCTTTCGCGCGCCAGCTCGATCAGCCGCGTGGTGCGCCAGGCCTGCTCCGGTTTGACGGCCAGCTCAGCCTTCCCCAGCAGGACATCCCGCACATTCTCATAGAAGGCGCGATAATCGCCGTGCAGAGTGGGGACGCGCCGCGGCTGCTGATCCTGCAGTCGCACCTCACCCCAGCGGCTCTCCGGATCCTCACCATAGCCAGGAGCGCCGGGCAGCATCCCGTTGCGCAACTGCTCCTCCTGTGGATCGGGCCCCCACTTGACGAAGCTACCGTGGGTTCCGTGGAGAACGAAGCGCGGCCCCGGGGTACAGGCAGTCATGGTCGCGCGCAGGAAGACGGTCAGGCGATCGCGGTCATAAGCGAACTGGAGATCAAAGGCGTCATCGACCACGGCGGCATCCCGCTCCACGCGCACACTGGCGGAGAGGGCGTCGGGCAGTCCGAAGAGGGTCACGGCCTGATCGATCAGATGCGGCCCAAGATCGAACAGCAGGCCGCCACCGGGGCCTCCGCTTTCGCGCCACACATCACGCCGCGGCTGGGGCCGGAAGCGATCGATGTGGGACTCCATGGTCACGAGCCGCCCCAGATCACCGCTCGCGAGGACCTGGCGGACGGTCTGAAAATCGCCATCCCAGCGTCGATTCTGGTAGACGGTGAGCAGAAGCTTGCGCTGGCGCGCGGTGTGGATCAGCTTTGCGGCCTCGTCGGAGGTCAGCGTGAAGGGCTTGTCGATGACAACATGCCGCTGTTCATGGAGACACTGTTGCGCGAGTTCGTAGTGCGAATAGCTGGGCGTCGCGATTACCACGAGCTGGATTCCGACGTCGCTCAGCATCTCCTCGACGGAGCGGGCAACGCGCGCTTCGGGATATTCCTTTTTGGCATCGTCGCCGCTGCGCTGGACCACACAGGCCAGCTCCATACCGGGCGTCGCCTGAACGACGGCGGTATGAAACACACGCCCCGCCAGGCCAAATCCCACGACCCCTGTCCGAATTGGTTCGTGCATCACCAGCATTAGACAGGATCACTATTCAAAAGGCCAACAGGGCGCCAGGATTTCCTGCGCCGTCCACCCCTGTACCCTGC
>JBAUZR010000466.1:0-4504 GCA_049585375.1 Acidobacteriaceae bacterium | reverse complement strand
GCTCTGGTCCGGGCACAGTAAGAGGTGGACACGACGCTGGCGGAGCTGAAAGAGACACCGGCGCGCTTTCAGAACTGCGTGGCGGAGATCGCCCGGCAGATTGCAGGCGTGGTTGCGGCCATTCAGGCGAACGACATCACGCGCCAGCAGATGGAACACGTGCGGGCAGCGCTGAGCGAGATAGCCGGAGAGTTGGAGACGCACGGGGACGCGGGGTCGGAGGTCGCGGCGGGGCTGACGATCCAGAGCTATCAGGTACGCAGCATCCAGGCGACGGTGGAGGGATGGACGGGGCAGATTCGCACCTGCCTGGAAGCAATTGCGCGACTGACCGCGTCGGAGATCCTGGAGCTGGGGCGCGGCGTTCTGGGGCGGGAGCGAGAGCTGGAGGTGGAGCTGGCGCGCATTGAGCTGCTGGAAGATCAGTGCGCGGCGGATAACGCGAAGGTGCAGGCGTCGTTCGCGGGCATCGCGGGCCTGATGCAGCTGGTCAGCGAGCATCTGGAGCGCTCGCGTGCGGTGCGTGAGCGGCTGCAGCTGCTGATGTTCAACTCCATCGTGGAGGCGAGCCATCTGGGGGCGCAGGCAGACGGGATTCTCGAAATCTCGAACACCATCAAGCGGCTGTCAGGGGAGTGGAGCGCTATTACGCAGCAGTCGGAAGAAGCGATGCAGGAAATTCGGAATCTGGTGGAGCAGAACAGGACAACGATGAACGCATTTTCCGGAGGGGCGCAGGAGGAATTGCGGACAGCACGGGAAGAGACGCGGACCGGGCTCGCGATTCTGCATGAGGCGGCGCGCTGCGCGGAGAGCGGGGGGATGCAAATTCAGGAGGATGGCGTGGCGCTGCAGGGGCGCGTGTCGGAAGTGGGGGCGGGCGGCGAACGGCTGGAGAGGTGTCTGGCCCGGCTGGCGGACGTTCTTGGCGACATCGACGCGTCGCGCGGCACATCCGGCCCGGCGCAGGCGGATGAGGCTTCGGGATGGGACTGCTCGGTCATCGAACGGCGGTTCGGCTCGACGTACACGACGGAGATGGAGCGCGCGGTGCTGCGAGCGGCGATCGAGGGCGGCGCGTTGCCGCTGGCACAGCCCGGTTTTGCGGGCAACGGCGTGGAGTTGTTTTGAGCGGATGGGGAGCGAATGCCGGATTGGGAAGGCAGCGCCCGCTGGTGACCTTCGAGAGATACAGAAAATCGGGGATGGCTCCGATGAAGGATACAGAACCCAATGAAACAGGTGCTGACAGTGGACGACTCGGCGAGCGTGCGGCAAATGGTGAGCTTCACCCTGCGAAACGCCGGCTATGGCGTCGTTGAAGCCGTCGACGGGCGGGACGGGAGCGCGAAGGCGGCCGGACAGAAGTTCGACCTGATCATCACCGACCTGAACATGCCGAACGTGGACGGGATCGAGATGATCGCGGCGATCCGCAAACTGCCGGGTTATGGATTTACCCCGATCCTGATGCTGACCACCGAGTCGCAGGCGGAGAAAAAAGACGCGGGCCGCAAGGCGGGCGCGACGGGATGGATTGTGAAACCGTTCCAGGCCGAGCAGCTGACCGCCGTTGTGCAGAAGCTGGTTCGGTAGGGGAGCGGGGAGGAACCACGATGAAAGGGAGATTCGATCGCAGCACAACGCCGGCGACGCTGCGCCTGGGGGGCGACCTTGCAATCGACAGCGCAGCCGATCTGCAGGCGCAGTTGCTGGAGGCGCTGGCCTCGGGTGAACCGACTCAGGTGGAGCTGGAGGCGATCACGGAAGTGGATGTGACCGGATTGCAGCTGCTGACGGCGGCGGAACGGGCGGCCCAGGCGCGCGGCGTCGCGTGGATCCGCGACGGCGCCATGCCGGAGAGTTTGCGACAGGCGGCCGAAGACGCGGGATGGGAACGGATTCCTTTCGCGGGAGACGTGCAGTGACGGGAACAGGCAACAATCCGGAAACATTCCGGGCAGCGTTCCGGGAAGAGGCGCGGGAGATCCTCGTCGATCTCGAGGCGTCGTTGCTGGAACTGAACGAAAGGCCCGAGGACAACGAGCTGGTGGGACGGGTGTTTCGCGCGCTCCACACGATCAAGGGATCGGGGGCGATGTTTGGCTTCGACGATCTGGCCGCTTTCACCCACAACCTCGAGAACGCCTTCGACGAGGTACGCAGGGGGCGGCTGGCGGTGACGCCGGAGCTGGTGGATCTGGCGCTTTCGGCACTGGATCAGATTCGCGCCATGGTCGAGGCGCAGGCAGGCGATGGTGCGGCCGATCCGGTTTTGTGCGCAAAGATCCTCGAGCGCGTGCGCCTGGTGACAGCAGGACCGGAGGACCAGGGTGACCCTGCGACGCCGGCAGAGACGAGCGGCCACGAAGAGCAGGAAAGCCGCGCACAGGAGGAGCCGCAGGAGCGGCCCTGGCGGATCGCCTTCGCACCTGGACCGGAGCTGATGCGGCGAGGCGCCGATCCTCTGTTGCTGCTGCGGGAACTGCGACAGATGGGCCGTCTGGAAGCCAGAGCGTACTGCGAGGCGCTGCCCCCGCTGGAAGAAATGAATCCGGTGCGCTGCTATGCGCGCTGGGAAATGACCCTGACCACAACGGCCAGTGCGGATGCAATCCGGGATGTCTTCATCTTCGTGGAAGACGCGTGCGATCTGAGCGTCGATTCGGCGGAAGACGCAGCAGGCGATGACGCGGCCGAGGTAAAAACGCCGGCGACGGATTTGCTGCCGCTCTTGTCGGCGGCCGCGCTCGCGAAGGCAGAAGAAGAAAAGTTTCCCGGGGAAAAGCGCAGCGGAGCCGGACGGCGAGCGTCCGACAAGCCGGAAACAGCCGCAAGCCTGCGCGTGCCGGCGGCGCGGCTGGATGCGCTGGTGGACCTGGTAGGCGAGCTGGTGACGGTGCAGGCGCGGCTAAGCGAGGTAGCGGCGCGGGTGGAAGACGTCGAAGTGGCAGCCGTGTCGGAGGAAATTGAACGGCTGACCGCGGCGCTGCGCGAGAACTCCATGACCCTGCGCATGCTGCCGATCCGGGCAACGTTCGAGAAGTTTCGGCGGCTGGTTCACGACCTGGCGCGCGATCTGGGCAAGGACGTGGAGCTGACGATCGAGGGCGCGGAGACTGAGCTGGACAAGACCGTTCTCGATGCGCTGGGCGATCCGCTGATGCACTTGATCCGCAACAGCATGGATCACGGGATTGAATCGCCGGAGACGCGAGCCGCGGCGGGAAAGCCCCGAACGGCGCGCATCCATCTGTCTGCGCGACACTCCGGGGCCACTGTGCTGATCGGGGTGTCCGATGACGGCGGCGGAATCGACACGGACGCGGTGCGCTGCCGCGCGGTGGAGCGTGGGCTGGTGAGCGCGGAAGAGCTGCTGAGCGACGAACAGATCTACTCGTTCCTTTTCCAGCCGGGATTCTCGACAGCCCGCGTGGTCACCGGCCTCTCGGGACGGGGCGTGGGGATGGACGTGGTGCGACAGCGGGTGGAGAGTCTGCGCGGCACGATTGATGTGGCCAGCCGGCAGGGCGAGGGCACCACGGTGACTCTGCGGCTGCCGCTCACGCTGGCGATTATCGACGGGCTGCTGGTGTCGGTAGGCGGCGCGCTGTTCGTTCTGCCTTTGGGATCGACGCTGGAATGCATCGAGCTGACGCGCGAAGAGGTGGAGCGTGCCAACGGCAGGCAGGTGGCAAACGTTCGCGGAGAAATTGTGCCGTACATCCGGCTGCGACAGTACTTCGCGATGGGAACACCGGCGCCGGAGCGCGAACAGATCATGGTGGTGGCCAGCGACGGGGGGCGCTGCGGCCTGGTGGTGGACCAGGTTCTGGGCGACTGCCAGACGGTGATCCGCAGCCTGGGACGTCTGTACCGGCACGTGCAGGTGATCTCGGGGGCGACGATTCTGGGCAACGGCGCGGTGGCGTTGATTCTGGATCCGCAGCGGCTGGTGCAGGAGGCAGCGCGGGCGAAAGCGCCTCCGTCGGCCCGGGTGCGGCCCTGCCCCGCCGGCTCCGGCAGCAGTCCGCCGCAGGAGAAGAAAACGGAAACGATCGGCGCCCGGGCGGAAGCCAGCGCCGGGTGACGAACGACACATGAAGCATGCCTGATCGCAGAGATCGAGGCAGAGAAAGGGAAACGCAATGCCAGGGACAGTCAGCAGTGAGGGCCACAAGGCGAACGGATTTGCCGGCGGGCATGCAGTTCCGGAGAAGACAAAGGAAGCCAGCCGCAGAAAGGACGATGCGCTGCTGGTCTCCCAGGAGATCCTGCGGCTCGTCGACGCGTCGAAAGAGGGGCGGTTGACGGAACGCGGACGGGTGAGCGAGTTTACCGGCGTCTATCGCGAGATGGTCGAGGGCATCAACGAGATGCTGGACGCCATTCTGCTGCCTATCGGCGAGGGCAATCGGATTCTGGCGCAGATCTCCGGCGGCAGGATCGACGAGCTGATTGCCCACACCTACAAAGGCGACCACGAAAAGATGAAGGTCGCGGT
>JBAUZR010000465.1:0-4061 GCA_049585375.1 Acidobacteriaceae bacterium | reverse complement strand
GAGCATGCCGACGTGGTGGTTCCGGAGAGCGAGAGCGAGACCGTGGTGAAAGGGGTCTCGGCGGCGGCGGATGCGCTGTATGTGCAGTCGACGGACGGGACGCTGGGGATGCTGGAGCGAGTTCCTTACGGCGGCGGGCATGCGGAGGAGGTGAAGCTGCCGTTCGAGGGGACGGTGGGGGTGGCCAGCTCGGATGCGCGGATTCCTGGGGTGCTGCTGGTGCTGACATCATGGGCGCGGGGGCCGCGGATCGATGCATACGATCCGCAGACCGGGGCGGTGACGGATACGAAGCTGCAGCCGCTGGGTCCGAACGACGATCCGCAGGATGTGGTGTCGGAAGAGGTAAAGGTGAAGAGCTGGGACGGCGTGATGGTGCCGCTGTCGATTGTGCACAAGCGGGGACTGAAGATGGACGGGTCGAATCCCGCGCTGTTGCGCAGCTACGGTGCGTATGGGCTCACGATTCCGCCGAACTTCGACCCGACGCTGCTGGCGTGGCTGGAGAAGGGCGCCGTGTATGCATGGTGCCATCCGCGGGGCAGCGGTGTGTATGGGGAAGACTGGCACAAGTGGGGCGAGAAACTGACCAAGCCCAATACTTGGCGGGACACGATTGCCTGCGCGGAGTATCTGATCGACCACAAGTACACGTCGTCGGCGAAGCTGGCGGGGTCGGGAACGAGCGCGGGCGGGATCACCATCGGCCGGACGATCACCGAGCGGCCGGATTTGTATGCGGCGGCGCTGATTCGCGTTGGGGTGTCGAATGCGCTGCGTTCGGAGGACACGCCGAACGGTCCGCCGAATATCCCGGAGTTCGGCACCGTGAAGACGCAGTACGGATTTGAGGACCTGTACCAGATGGACGCGTACCACCATGTGCGGGACGGGGCAAAGTATCCGGCGATTCTGCTGACGACGGGGTGGAACGATCCGCGGGTGGCGAGCTGGGAGCCGGGCAAGATGACGGCGCGGCTGCAGGCAGCGACGGGGAGCGGCAAGCCGGTGATGCTGCGCGTGGATTACGAGGCGGGGCACGGCATCGGTTCGACAAAGGTGTCGAACGAGGAGGACATGGCGGATGAGTGGAGTTTTCTGCTGTGGCAGTTTGGGGTGCCGGGGTTTCAGCCCTAAGGGGCAGCGGACAGCGTATAGCGGATAGCGTATAGGGGCGGCTGGGAGAGGTTCTCGGGCTGCGGCCGGATGCCGGGCGGCGGGGACGGCGCGCGTATTCACCACAGAGGACACAGAGGACACAGAGGCGTCCGTTGCGGCCGGAGGTGCGTTCTGCGTTATGGCGACGGCGTGAGCGTTGCCGTTCGGAGGAAGTCGAAGGTGCCGCTGGGGTTGGGGTGGATGTTGCCTAAGCGGCGGTTGTGGACGATGACCGAGTCGAGGTACCAGAGGTCGAGGGAGGGCAGTTCGCGGGCGGCGATGGCCTGGATCTGCTGGTAGTCAGCGATCTGGCGCTGGCGATCGGTGGTATCGGCGGCGTCCGCGATGAGGCGGTCCATTTCGGGGTTGGAGTAGAAGCCGCGGTTGGCGCCGTGGGGCGGGAAGCTGGTCGAGGCGTAGGCGTAGCGGAAGATGTCAGGGTTCTCATTGCCGCCGATCCAGCGGCCAGGGGCAAGCTGGAAGGCGCCGCGGGTGAGGTCGGCGTAATAGGTGGCGAACTCGTAGCTGCGCAGGTCGAGGGCGATACCGACCTGGGCGAGCTGCTCCTGAATGGCGACGGCCATGAGGCGGACGGTCTCGTCGTTGGAGGTTTTCATGCCAATGTGAAAGCGAATGCCGCCAGAGCCGCGGCGATAGCCGGCCTGATCGAGGAGGGCGTTGGCTCGGGCTGGGTCGTACGGATGCTGCTCGACGTTGGGGTTATAGGCCCAGTGCTCAGGGGGGAGGAGGCTTTCCGCGATGCGGGCTTCTCCGCGGTAGAGAGCCTGAATGAGCAGCGGGCGGTTGATGGCGAGCGCGATGGCAGTGCGCACGCGGACGTCGCGGAGGATGACATCGCGCATGTTGAAGACGATGTAATTGAGGACGGTGCCGGGGCCGTCGTCGACGGCGAGGTGTCGATCGCGGGCGAGGGCGACGATGACGTCGGCGGGGAGGGCGTTGCTCTCCACGTCGGCTGAGCCTTTTTCAAGTTCGAGCGCGCGGGTGGTGGCGTCGGGGACGACGGCGAAGCGGAGGCTGGGGATGTTGGGCTCGGGTCCCCAGTAAGACTTGTTGCGGCGGAGGACCACATCGCGGTCGAGCTGCTGGCTGACGAAGGTGAAGGGCCCGCTGCCGATGGGGTGCTGGGCGAAGTCGCGTCCGCTGCCGTAAGGGACGATGCCGATGGCGCCGTCGCAGAGGTTGAAGGGCAGGGAGGGATCGGGACGCTTGAGGTGAAAGACCACGGTGGCGGGGTCGGGGGCTTCGACGGATGCGAGGGCGGTGTAGGAGCCGGCTTTCACCGAAATGACGGTGCCGTTCAGGATGGAATCGATGGTCCACTTCACGTCGCGAGCGGTGAGGGGACGGCCATCCTGGAAGTGGACACCGGTGCGGAGGTGGAAGACCCACGTGAGCGGATTCGGGCTCTCCCATTTCGTCGCGAGGAGCGGTTGGAGGCCGAAGTGCTCGTCGCGGTGGAGGAGGGCGTCGAAGATCAGCGAGTCGATGTGTTCGGCCTGGGCGTCGGTGCCGATGCGGGGGTCAAGGTTGGCAGGGCTCGACTCGATGAGCATGGTGACGGTGTTGGGATCGGGGCGATGGGAGCAGCCGGAGAGGAGGCCACAGGCCGCAGGCCACAGGCCACAGAGGAAAAGCCAGCGGACAGAAAGGCAGCGGACAGCGGATAGCGGATAGCGGATAGAACTGCCTGGGGCTAAAGCCCGGTTTCTTTGTCGCGTGGCTTCCCCGGCCTGAAGGCCGGGGCTTTCTCCGTCGCGCCGCTGCGGGGCGCCCGAAGTGATGCAAGGCGTGCAGAGCCGGCTTTCAAACATAGGTGATCTGGCCGAGGATGGCGGGGCGAGTGGCGCCGGTGGCGGAGGGAATGTTGCCGGGGCGATGGCGCCAGGTCTGGTATGCGAGGAGGGCGAAGGCGGCGGCCTCCTTGGCTTCGGAGGGCAAGGCCAGAGCGTCGGTGGTGGTGAAGGTGCAGCCGAAGCGCGCAAGGCCATCGCGCAGCGCGGAACAAAGCGCGGCGTTGCGGGTGCCACCGCCGGCGGCGATGAAATCGATGGGGACGGATTTGGATTGCAGGTTCATGAGGGGCAGAGCCCAGCGGCGAACCGCATAGAGAATGGATTCGGCGGTGAGGGCGGTGGCGGTGGCGATGGCGTCTTCGGGTTTTTTGCCGTGGTGCAAGCAGGCGGCGAGGAACTTCTCGGCGTAGGCCGCGCCGAATTGCTCGCGGCCGGCGGATTTGGGAGGCGGTTGGCGGAAGGATTTCTCTTTTAGAGCAGCTCGGAGGACGGGTTCGAGGACCGTACCGCTGGCGGCGGTTCGGCCGTTGCGGTCGTAGGGCTTGCCGTAGAGCCGCTGCATGAGAGCGTCGATGATCATGTTGCCGGGGCCGGTGTCGAAGGCGATGACGCGATCGAGCGGCGCGCCGGGCGGGATGGCGGTGAGATTTCCGATGCCTCCGATATTTTGCAGAATGCGCCCGCGGCGGGCGTGGGCGAAAAAAACGTAGTCGAGGAGCGGGACGAGAGGTGCGCCCTGGCCGCCTGCGGCCATATCCGCGGGGCGGAAGTTGGAGACGACGGGAATGCCTGTCGCAGCCGCGATCAGGGCTGGCTCGCCCAGCTGCCAGGTGCAGGTGAAGCGGCGTCCGGCGTAGGGGGCGGGTGTGCCCTGGTGGTAGACGGTCTGACCGTGGCAGCCGATGAGGGTCGGCGCAATCTTCGTGTCGCGGATTGTGGTCTGGAGGGCTTCAGAGTAGGCGAGGCCGAGGCGCCAATGAAGGCGGGCGAGCTCGGCGGTGGTGGTGTTGGGGGACTCGGACTGGCCGGCCATGGCGGTGAGGATGGCCTGGCGGAGTGGCCTGGGAAATGGGAAGGAGCGGTGGG
>JBAUZR010000464.1:0-3562 GCA_049585375.1 Acidobacteriaceae bacterium | reverse complement strand
ACTCAACTTCAATGCGGAAGTTGTCGAGGCGCGCGACCGGCTTCAGGATCTTTTCGGCATGCACCGTGACCCGTGTCCCCTCGGTGGCGAGACCTTTCTGGCGTAGGTACTCCGCGGCATAGTAGGCGGCACAGGAGCCGAGCGAGGCGAGGAAGAGCTCCGGCGGCGTCATGCCCTCGTCGAAGCCCTGATTCTCCGCGGGCTGATCGCTGACGACCGTATGCTGTCGAGCCCTGATCTCAAACTGGACGGCGCCGAGATGCTGAACGGTGACTTCCATATACCAACCCCTGTTTTGATCATTCGCTTCGCCCTGGCGAATCTCGGTGATCGCCGTCACTGACCCGCGCAGAGCCAGTGCCGTATCAGAGAAGAGAGCACTGTGCGCATTTGCAGTCGGGCCAACACGCACTCCGCTGCCGCCTCGCCCGATCCTTGTAGTTAGGCCTTTTTTCCCGGGCGAGGCGGTCCTTTCAAACCAATACGGGCCGGGACTGGTCCAGGCCGACGAGAACCTGGAGATGCCTCGCGGCTTTCGCGCTCATCTAACCCCGCATGTCGACCGTTTCTTCTCCCGTTGTGCGCCGGCGCCGTCTCTGGTCGGTTTTGCTTATCGGGGTTTTTGCCGGGTTTCTGCTGGGGGCTGCGATCCTGACCTGGTTCCTGCATGAGGCGAAGCATGGCGTCTGGGATCGGGTGGCGGCGGCGCTGAGCGCCCGCACCCTGGGTATCGACATGGCCCAACCCACTGTGGTGGTGCAGATCCGCCGGCTGGCGCGGCTGGAGTCGGTCTCGTACTCGATGGACAAGATGGTCGTCGGCGATCGGGAAAACCGAGTCCTGCCGGCATTCCTCACGGGTGACAAGATCCTGCTGGAGGTTCATGGCGAAGCGATTGCCGGTGTGGACCTTGGCCAGCTTACGCCGCAGGAGGTGCAGGTCGCCGGGCGCTCCGTGCACGTGCATCTGCCGCCGGCACAGGTCTTTACCGTGGCTCTGGACGACGAGAAGACGCACGTCTACCAGCGGATGACGGGGATTCTGGTGCCGGTTGATCCCAGTCTCGAAGGCGAAGTGCGGGAGCAGGCGGTTGAAAATCTGCGGCAGTCGGCGCTGGCGGCCGGAATCCTGGACAAGGCCCACGCGAATGCCTGCGGCACCGTGACCAAACTGTTGCTGGGCCTCGGCTTCGAGCAGGCGCAGTGCGAGTAGAACAGCGATCGGGGAACGGAGAACAGGGAGCACCACGAAGCTGCAACTTTGTCCGGCTGTACCCTGCAACCTGTACCCCGCACCCTCGACCTTGTACCCTGTTTCTGTGAGTGCAACGCATCATCGGGAGTTTGAGATCGGGCCCGTGCGCGTGGGCAGCGGACGGCTATTTCTGATTGCAGGGCCCTGCGTCATCGAGAGCGAGACGCATGTGCGCACGATGGCCGACGCCATCCAGCGGGTGACCTCGGATCTCGGCGTTCCGATCATCTTTAAGGCGTCGTTCGATAAGGCGAACCGGACGTCCGTCACAAGTTTCCGCGGGCCGGGGCTCGTTGAAGGCACGGCGATCCTGCGGCGATTGGCGGAGGCGACCGGTCTGCCGGTGCTGACCGACGTGCACGAGCCGGCGCAGTGCGAGGTGGCCGCCGAAGGGGCAGATGTCCTGCAGATTCCTGCATTTCTGTGCCGGCAAACCGATCTTTTGGTAGCGGCGGGGCGGACGGGTCGAGCGATCAACGTAAAGAAGGGCCAGTTCGTTGCGCCATGGGATATGCGGCATGCGGTGGAGAAAGTCGCCTCGACCGGGAATACGCGGCTTTTTCTAACGGAGCGGGGCAGCACTTTTGGTTACAACAACTTAGTAGTCGATATGCGAGCGCTGGCGGTGATGCGCGGCTTCGCTCCGGTGGTCTTCGACGGAACCCACTCTGTCCAGATTCCCTCCGGAGCCGGCGGCGTCTCGGGAGGACAGCCGGAGTTCATCCCGCTGCTGGCGCGGGCGGCGGTGGCTGCCGGTGTGGATGGGATCTTCCTGGAAGTGCATGACAACCCGGCCGCGGCAAAATCGGACGGGGCGAATGCACTGGATCTGAAGCACCTGAAGCCTCTTCTGGAGATCCTGCTGGCCATACACCGGGCGGCATCGGGTTAGTCCGCCTCAACAACAATGTTCATGTCATGGAAACAGCTATGTTGATATGAAAGCAGATTGCGCTGCTCCCGCTAACTTTTCCCCTGAGCCCAGTGAACTGAGTTGCGAGTTGTTCATCTGCGGGGCTAGCATACGGGACAGTTCGGTGCAGTTCCCGCCGTTCCAGAACGCGCCAGAAATCAGAGCCATGTCCATCCCCGAGAAGCTGAAGTTCAAACCCCATACCAAAACCAGCGAGCGGAGCGATTTTCTATGGCGTGGTATGCCTACTGCATAACCGAAAGACAAGCCTTTCCCGAACTGCTTCGGCATCGTAAGCCGATACCAATGGAAGCAGTTACGGGAGTCCAGGGAAACCAAATCTTCCTATATCCAGCCAGTGATCTAGCCGTAATCGTCAGCGAGTATTCTCCCTCAGAAAAATTTACCCAGCAAGCCGGCGTGGAACACGCACGTGTCATCGCCGACTGCTTTAAAACGTCCACTGTTCTTCCTTTTCGGTTTGGCACCATTTTTGCGGACGACGAGGCGCTGCGCCGGTCGATTCGCTCCAACCAGCGGCAGTTCATCACCAATATTGAACGGCTGCGGGGCAAGGCCGAGATGCACCTGAAAGTGATGCTCGACGATTGCTGTAAGGAGCAGCCGCGGCGGTATGTGGCGGAAGCGCTGCCCACCGTCGGGAAAGCCTATCTTTCCAACCTGCGGGAAAACGCGACGCTGCAACGCGAGCGGCAGACCAAGGCGCGCGCCGTGACCGTGCAGATGCATCGCATGTTCCTGCCGCTGGCGGAAGAAGTGACCTGCCGGCGCATGGATCCGGGCAAGATGCTGCTGGATATCGCCCACCTGATCGATTCGACCTGCGTGGAGCGGTACCAGAACAAGTACTCGAGCGCGAGCCTTCTGATGAAAGATTGCCAGATGCAGCTCTCGGGCCCATGGCCTCCGTATCACTTTGTGCATCGGCTGACGCATCACTCGACGGCAGCGACCGTCGCAGCGCATGTGGCGCGGCCGACCACCCACCTGGCCGCTTCAGCGTAAGCGGCCGGACGCATCTGGCGGCTTTCGCCCGGTTCGTCTTCCAAAAAAGAAAGGCCCCGGCGGACCCACGAACCACCGGGGCTTTCATGGAGGGCAACTGAGACGTGAGCACGAGTGCAGCGTCTCGCGCGCCTCTTGGCTTTTAGACGAATGAGCCCCGCAGAAAGTCATGGGCGAGTTGTGGATTGTTGCGGAGCGGGCGTGTGTCGTCAGGTTCCCCACAGCCCGGCATTCGCAGCAGCGCGGGCTATCATTTCTGAGACATGACGAAGCTGGCTTTTCTTTTTCCTGGACAGAACTCGCAGTATGCGGGGATGGGGCGCGACCTGGCGGACAACTTCGCTGTGGCGCGCGATACGTTTGACGAAG
>JBAUZR010000463.1:0-7191 GCA_049585375.1 Acidobacteriaceae bacterium | reverse complement strand
CAGGCTGATCTTCTCGTGAGTTTTGTCGCTCCTGTGCCAGGCGTCATCAAGGCGTTTTTTGACGACGTTAACGAGGACCAGAGCCTGAGCGCGCGTGACTCCGGGTTTGAGCCGGGCGTCGAGCATGAGCCATTGGTTGTCGCGTTTAGTGCGGAGATCGCTGCCGTCGGCGGTGAGATCGGGCAGGATTGCTTCAGCAACAGAAAGAGGCACCCAAAAGTCGGAATTGATTCCCCGATCGACGCCATAGAAGCCAGGCGGTGCGACACCCACGACGGTGTAGTGATGTCCGTTGAGGGCGATGTTGCTGTTGAGGATATTGGGATCGGCGGCAAACCGCCGTCGCCACAGGCCGTTGCTGAGGACGACGACGTGGCCGCGAGCAGCGGTGTCATCAGCAGGAAGAAGGGGACGGCCAAGCGTCATGGGAACATCCACGACGGAGAAGAAGTTGCCGCTTACTGACTGCCCCCAGACGCGCTCGGGTTGTCCTTTGCCTCCGACGCTGGCAGGAACGAGAGGAAAGTGAGCGGCAACTCCGCCTGCAAAGAGGTTGGTGGTCTGGTCGCGATAATCGACATAGTCGGGATAAGAGAAGGAGTCGCCTTCAGAGAACATGACCATGCGGCCGGGATCGCGAACGGGCAGGACGCCCCAGAGCAAGCCGTTGGCAACGCTGAAGACGGTGGCATTGGCCGCAAAGGCGAGCGCGATGGAGAGGATGACGACGAAGGAGAAACCGGGGGCCCGGAGCAGCGTTCGGATGGTGTAGCGAATGTCCTGAGCCAGATTTTCCACGGGCAGCCTCGGTGCGAAGGATTTTGGTGGAGGAGAGTACGCAGAGGCCGGCGGGAAAGTTCGTGGGACTGTAACGTGTTCCCACAACGCTGAATATCCCCTCCTCCGAGGGGAAGGGGTATGTGGCAATGGCAATCTGTTGGATTCAAGCCAGTTAAGACTGGCCGTCCACACGGCTGAGCCGCGACGGGGCGACGGTGGAGGGCGGTTGTGGGGACAATGGGTGAAGCAGCATAGACGATTGCGGGAACCCATCTTTGTCGATTTTGCCTTCCCTGGGAAGCAAAGTCTCTGGCGGGTTGCGTCAAGGGGTGTCGAGACAGGAGAGCTTTGCGGCCAGCGTGGTTTTCCGGCTATAGTTTTTAAATACATGCGGTTCGTGACAGCAAAGCGGAGTACCTGGTTTTCCTGGGTGTCGATTCTGGGAATTCTCTGTATCGCCCTTGTGCTGACTACGGGCATTCTCTCCGTTACCCACTCCCATCCCTCCGGTCAGATCGACCACGACTGCGCGCTGTGCTTCACGGCACATCAGGTAGTCCAGATTGCCGTCTTCGTGACGGTCCTGTTGGCCTCGCGTCCCATCGCACGGCTCACTCGTGAACAGTTTGCTCCTGTTCCGCGCCAGCGATTCGTTCTGAAACTGGCCATTCGACCTCCGCCTGTCCCTGCTGCTCTTTTCGCCTAAACCAGCAGTTCACCCAGGGACATTCCATCATTTATCGGAGGTCGTCTATGCGCACGTGTCTGCGTCGCGCCGCTTTTCTTTCCCTTGCAGTTTTCATTCTCCTCTGCGCACCAGGCGCCGGGGCTCAATCGATCGGGAACGCCGGAAGCATCACTGGAACGGTGACCGATCCTACCGGAGCGGTGGTGCCGGGAGCGGTCGTGACGATTCAGAACCCGGTCAGCCAATACCTACGCAAGACAACCAGCGATGCCGCAGGACATTTTCAGTTCACCAATGTGCCATTCAACCCCTATCACATGACGGTGACGAAGACCGGCTTCGGAGCCTTTGTGCAGGATGTGGATGTGCGGTCGAACGTGGCGGACACGGTGTCGGTGAAACTGCAGGTAGGGACGGAGGCGACGACTATTCAGGTAACCGGCGAAGATCTGCTGGAGAACAGTCCGACGTTCCACACCGATGTGGACCGCGACCTGTTTCAGAAAGTTCCGCTGGAGAGCCAGTCGTCGTCACTGAGCTCGCTGGTGACGCTGACGAGCCCGGGGGTGGCGGCCGACTCGAATGGCCTTTTCCACGGCCTGGGTGATCACGCATCCAACTCCTTCTCCATCGATGGGCAGTCGATCACGGATCAGCAGAGCAAGGTCTTCTCGAACCAGCCGCCGTCTAACTCGATTCAATCCATTGAGGTGATCAGCGGCGCGCCGCCGGCAGAATACGGAGACAAGACGAGCCTGGTGATCGTGGCTACGACGCGGTCCGGGCAGGGAGTGACGAAGCCGACGGGAACCATCAGCACCTCGTATGGAAGCTTCGGTTCCTCTACAGTGAACGCCAATTTGTCTTACGGCGGCACAAACTGGGGCAACTTCATCGAAGGAGACGGGCTGAACACCGGGCGATTTCTGGATCCACCGGAGTTTGTTGTGTTTCACGACAAGGGGAACGAGGAGAACTTCTTCGATCGCGTGGATTACAACATCACGAACAGCGATTCGGTGCATCTGAATCTGAACTACAGCCGCTCCTGGTTCCAAACGCCGAATGCGTTTCAGAACGTGGACGTACAGAACGTAGTGAATGGGACGGGCGCGAGCGCCAGCCCGACCTTCGCCAACGTGGGCAATGCGGATCAGCGATCAAAGATCGGGACCTTCAACATCTATCCCAGCTATACGCACATTATTGGACCGAACTCGGTGTTTAATCTCGGGGCATGGGTGCGCAAGGACCTGTACAACTACTTCCCCAGCAGCAACCCTCTGGCGGATCTGGGGCCTTCGAACCTGCAGACCTCGTCGATCTCGCAGATCCGCACGCTGATGAACACCGCGATCCACGCGGATTACTCATACGTGAAAGGCATTAACAACCTGAAGATCGGCGCGCAGTATGGCCAGACCTTTCTGCGCGAGAGCGACACGCTGGGCATCGTCGACAATACCTACAACTCGCCGTGCATGGACGCGAACGGGAATCCGCTTCCAGGATATTCCAGTCAGGCGGATTGCGACTCTGCGACGGTGCTGCCGAACGGGAACTATATTCCGGTGCTTGCACCGTACGATCTGACCCGCGGTGGTTCGAGCTACTACTACTTCGGACACACCGACGTGAAGGAACTGGCGCTCTACATCGAAGACCAGATCACTATGGGAAACTGGGTGGCGAGGCTGGGTCTGCGGGAGGACGTTTACAACGGACTCGCGGACGCGAACCAGACAGAACCGCGTCTGGGCGTTTCCTACAGGGTGAAACCAACGAACACGGTGCTGGGCATCTCCTACGCTCGCACGCTGGAGACGCCGTTCAACGAGAATCTGGTGCTGTCAAGCCAGGGCTGCACGAATGCGGTGCTGGCGCCGCTGCTGGCTTGCTCCCCGGCGGTCAGTGGAACGGGAGTGGTATCGGCGAACCTGCAGCCGGGCTTCCGCAACGAGTTCCACGCCGACATTCAGCAGGCGTTTGGCAAACACGCTGTGGTGAGCGGAGAGTACATCTGGAAGTACACACATAACGCGTTCGACTTCAGCGTGCTGGGCAACACGCCCATTACGTTCCCGATCGACTGGCATAACTCGAAGATCCCGGGTTTTGCTCTGCGCGCGGAGATGCCGACGTGGGGCGGCGTGTCGGCCTACACGGTCATGTCTTCGGTGGCGGCACGGTTCTTCCCGCCGCAGGTGGCTGGAGCCGGGGCCACGAGCGGAGTTGCCGTGGGCTACCCTTTCCGCATCGACCACGACGAGAGGTACAACGAGACAACGCACCTCCAGTATCAGATCCCCGGGCGGCATAGTCCCTGGTTCGGGTTTAACTGGCGCTTCGACTCGGGCCTGGTAGCCGGATCGACGCCGTGCTACGACGTGACCGATCCCAACTCCTCGTGTCCGAACAGTTCCTACGGACCCGACGGCAATCCCGCCACTCTGAACGGCCAGCCGGCGGTTTCCCTGGTCGATAACAATATCCCCCCGGTAGCGAACCCGGTTTCAGGCGTCAGTTTAGCTCTGCCGCTGACGGCGGACGAGGAGTATCAGTCCGGCCTGGCCTGCGACGGTGACAAAGCAACGCCGACCCACCAGATTGGCACGCCGGTTACGCTGGCAGGCGTCACATATTATGAGTGCCAGGCCAACGAGCTCACCTCGAGCGTGTTGAGCATCCCCACGCCCGGCCAGGGCGACAACGACCACAATCCGCCGCGCGTGGAACCACGCAGCTTATTCGACATGTCGCTGGGGGAGGACAACCTCTTCCACGGGGATAAGTACAAGTGGGGCGCGCAGCTTACTGCCATCAATGTTACTAACAAATATGCGCTCTATAACTTCCTCTCCACCTTCAGCGGCACGCATTATGTCACACCGCGTGCCATCACAGGCCAAATCAGCTTCTCGTTCTGAAGGCTGATGGGGGCGGACGTGGAAGTCCGCCCCCATCCGATTCGGGAGGTTCTATGGCCCGGTTTGATCCGCAGCAGCGTGGAAGTAAAAGGCGCGTAGAGCAGATTCGGTGGAAGCGATGGGAGCTTATTCATGCGCTCATCCTCGCCGCCCTGATGGCCGTCTTTTGTCTTTGGGTCGGCATTTGGATCGCAACGCATCACTTCGATTGAGCAAGCCGTTACCAAATCTGTCGCTAATCTCCAGGGGCTCAACGGTGGAACGGCAATCCCAGATGCGTGAGCGCCGCTTGCGATCGCCCCCACGACGGGCACCTTCGCGACGGGCCGGCTCTCGGCTTCGGCCGAAGTTGCCATAGTGCGTTTAGTGCAACGTGATGCTCGTTGCAAGCGGGAGATTAGCCGATGAGTCTCCGGCTTTGATTGTGTAGTCGCCGGACTCGATGCGCCAGGCGTGATCGGCGACCGACCAATACGAAAACGCACGCGCGTCGAGCGGCAGGGTGATCCGTTTCGATTCGCCCGGGGCCAGCGTGACCTTGCGAAAGGCCACCAGCCGCAACGGCGGTTCATCGCCCTCGGGTATAGACGGAAATTTAAGGTACACCTGGGCCACTTCTGCTCCTGCGCGATGTCCGGTATTCGTCACCGTCAACTCAACCTGCTCCGCGTATGTTTTTCCCGCGGCTGGAATTGCCCTGAGGTCGGAGATCGAGAACGTCGTGTACGACAGCCCGAATCCGAAAGGAAACAGCGGCGTCAGATGCTGCGACTGATACCAGCGGTAGCCTACTTCAAGGTTCTCGTCATAGTGGACCTCCTGCCCGTTCCCCGGATACCACTCGGGATTGCGCGCAAACGTCTGATCGACGCTCTTCGGGAAGGTCATAGGCAGCTTGCCGGAAGGATTCACATCGCCGAACAGCACGTCCGCAACCGCGTTGCCATCCTCTTCACCCGGATACCATGCCTCCAGCACCGCCGCCACGGAATCGATCCATGGCATCAGCAGCGCCGATCCGCTCTTTAGCACCACAATGGTCTTCGGATTAGCCGCCGCAACGGCCTCAATCATCGCGTTCTGCGCCGCGGGCAATTCGATCGGATGGTCGCGCCCTTCCGTCTCGTTATCGCCAACCATCACGACTACCAGATCGTCGCGCCTGGCCGCGGCGACGGCAGCCTCCAAATCGCAGCCGTCCAGCAGGTCCACATGCTTTTGCAGCGGCATGTGCGCCTCGATCCCATTCACCGGCGCAATGCTGTAAAGCGGAATCACGTGCGAGCTGCCGCCGCCGCCGGTCCTGGCAGCAATGGCAGCGGGGCCAATCAGCGCGACCGAGCGCAGGTTTGTTGTGTCAATCGGCAGGATATTGTTTTGGTTCTTCAGCAGCACCATGCCCTGCTCCGCAATCTCGCGCGATGCCCTCCCGTCTTCCAGCACCGGAATCGGTCGCAGTTGCTTCGGCGGCGCGCCGAACAGCCCGAACCGCATCATCGTGACGAATCGCCGTACCAGCATCTCGTCGATTGTCGCCATCGGCACTTGCCCCTGTTGCACGGCCGTCTTCAGAGCGTCGCCGAAATAAACGCCCGTCGGCATCTCCAGGTCCAGCCCGGCCAGCGCGCTCGGCACCGTACTGTGCACCGCGCCCCAGTCTGACAGCACGAATCCGCGAAACTTCCACTCCCCTTCCAGGATTCCCGACAACAGTGGTTTATTTTCGCAGTTGAAAGACCCATTTACCTTTGGATACGCGCACATCACAGACGCGACATCGCCCTCCTGCACGGCGGCTTTGAAGCCTGGCATGTAGATCTCCCGGAGTGCCCGCTCGTCGACGATTTCGTTGATGCCGTGCCGGTTCTCCTCCTGATTGTTGGCGATGTAGTGCTTCACGTTCGCCATAATGCCCACGCTCTGGATGCCCTCGATGGTCGCCACCGCCATCTGCCCATCCAGATATGGATCTTCGCTGTAGCTCTCAAACGTACGCCCGTTCTGTGGCACTCGGACGATATTGATGTCAGGCGCTTCCAGCAGGTCCGACGCCAGGCCCCGTGTTTCCTCCGCCGCAATCACCCCATAACGATGCGCAAGGGCGGGATCCCACGACGCGGCCAGCGCAATTGGAGCCGGCAGCGCTGTCGCCGGCAGCTGTGGGCTGGCGCCCCCCGGGCCTGCTCCGGCTGGTCCGTTCGTCATCGGAAATGCCGGGATTCCCAGCCGCGGTATTCCGGGCACATACCGATAGTGCTCTGCCGTGTGGATCCCATGCAGTTCCATGAGCTTCTCATCCAGCGTCATCCGCGCGACGATGGCTCGCGCTCGCGCTTCATATCGGGCGTCCCTCGCGCCATTCGACTGAGCCACGCCGAATGGGGCGACGACAACCGCTGTGACCAGGACCAATAGCTGGACAACCACTCGCTTCATCGAACCACACACCTCCACGCCTGGGATGCAACGGAGAGGCAACTCCGCAGCCCCTTAGGATTATTCCCTTCCCTTTCCATTATGCTTCGAGCGTGTCAGTCGGCCCCCTACGGCGGTGCGCGCCGCCGAACGATTGGAATCCGGGTGTTTCTGCCTCTCGAACGTGGGGAATGGCTCCGACGGCTCGTGCGTTCCGCTGAAATCACGCATGCGTGTCGAACCCTGCGGGATCGCATGGTGCCCGGCGCCAGGGCTTGCAGCCGTGCGGCGGACGTCATCGAGGAGGCTTGGTCTTCGGCGCGTCCGGGACGTCGTGCAATTCCGCCTTCAGTTGGAGGCGAGGCGCATTGATTCATCGCC
>JBAUZR010000462.1:0-10844 GCA_049585375.1 Acidobacteriaceae bacterium | reverse complement strand
GCCTACACCTGGTCCAAACTCCTCGATTTCGGCTCCAGCCGCGGCTATGAGCTGCCCGATGTCTATAACCCGCGCATCGATTACGGCCCTGCCGACTTCGATCTGCGCAACGTCCTGGTCGTCGACTATGTGTGGAACCTCCCCTACGCCAACAGCTCCGCTCACTGGCTGGTGCGCAATGCTCTGGGCGCATGGCAGCTCTCCGGCGTCACTCAGGCGCAGACCGGTCAGCCCTTTTCCATCACCGACGGCAACGACTATGCAGGCGTCGGTCCTGGCGCCGGCTCCCAGCTCTGGGCCGCCGTCCATCCGGTCCACGTGGGCAAGCATTTCGGATCAGGAGACTGGTTCGATCCCGCCGCCTTTGAGAACCCGGATGGCTCTCCCGCTCCTCCGGCTCCCGGTACCTTCGCACCGCGCGGCAGCCGCAACCAGTGGTATAACCCCGGCTTTCAGAGCTGGAATATTGCCTTGCAGAAGCCGTTCCATGTCGTGCCCGGACACGACAACCAGGAGCTCACCTTCCGCGCTGAAGCCTTCAACTTCACCAACCATCCCAACCTCGACACCTCCGCCAACGCGCCTGGCATGACCACACCCGGCAGCGGCACCTTTGGTGAAATCACAACCAAGGGCCAGACCTACTCATCGGATCGCGAAATGCAGTTCCTGCTGCGGTATTCCTTCTGATCGCGCGACACCTTCAGCCATGCGGCCCGAATTCCCTCGGGCCGCAGCGGTTGCAAGCTACAGAGTTTTGGCCCCGTCCAGTTCCGATGCCGATTCGTCGTCGAGGTAAATCGTCACATCCCGATGAGTGCGGAGAATGGTCGCCGGGCAATCAACAGAGATCGGATCACGCAGGGTGCGCCGCACGCTGGCCGCCTTGCGCCTTCCTGGCACCGATGCAACCAGTTTCGGCACTTTCAGCAGAGTCGGAATCGTCAGCGTCAGCGCCTGCTTTGGAACCTCATCGAAGCTGGGAAACCAGCCTTCCGCCAGCTGTTGCTCGCGGCACGCCCGATCCAGTGTCACCACCTTCATCGGATCCGGGTCGTCGAAGTCCGCTTCGCCAGGATCGTTGAAGGCGAGATGCCCATTTTCCCCGATGCCCAACAGACAAATCTGCGGATCGGCCGCGCTGAGCTTCTCCATATATTCATCCTGCACCCTCCCCAGGTCCGCAGCGCTTCCGTCCATCGCAGCAAACGCCGCCATCGAGACGCGGCTCGTCAGCTTCTCGCGCATGTAGCGCCGAAACGAGGCCGGATGGTTCTCGTCGATGCCGATGTACTCGTCCATGTGAAAACCATGAACTTTCTCCCAGGGCAGATCGGGAATGGAGGTCAGAGCCTCGAGCGTCGCAATCTGCGACGCCCCCGTGGCAAAGATCACACCGATCACATCTCGCTCCGTGCTCAGTTTCCGCAGCGCTGCCGCAACCGCTTCCGCCGCGGCTTGTCCGACCGCCTTGGCGTTCGGGTAGACGCGCACCCTCATGCCGCTCCCATCCGATTTCTTCACGATTGATGCGTCCCCATTCTCAATTAGCGGCGTGCTCATGGCGTCACGCCGCGAACCAGGATACTGACAATTTCAATATCGCCTCCGGCCGGGTCCCACCTGAACTGAACCAGATCGGCATCGGCGCCCACGCGCAGCACGCCTCGCCCCCCGGCAAAGCGGCCAGGATTTTCCGTAGCCATTAGAATCGCATCTCCCAGCGAAAATCCTGCCAACCGCGCGACCGCGGCTATGCCTGACTTCAGAGGCAGAGCCGCGCCTGCCAGGGTTCGAGTCCCCGGGATACCGATTCTCCCCTCAGCGGTCAGCTCCACCGTTCCCCCCACCGGCGTCTCATAACGTCCCGGGGGCATTCCGGCCAGCGCCACCGCGTCCGAAACCAGAAGGCTGCGCTCTTTTCCCTTGGCGCGCAGCATCGCTTTCAGAGTATCCGCGGGCAGATGATGGCCGTCGGCGATGAATGAAGCCGTCAGACGGTCGTCTGCAAGCTGCGCCCAAAGCAAATTAGGATGACGCGGCAACTCGCCGGCTACACCATTGCCCAGATGTGTGGACAACACCGCCCCCGCCTCTGCCGCTGCATGGATGCGGGCTGGCTCGGCATCCGTGTGGCCGATCGCCACCACACATCCCCGGCTCGCCAGATGCGCGATGTACGCCAGTGCCTCATCCCAGTGCGGCGAAAGCGTCACCATCCCCACCAGTCCGCCGCTGGCCGCCTGCCAGCGCTCGAATTCCGCAATGTCGGGTGGTCGCACCTGCTCGCGCGGATGCGCGCCCCGCGCTCCATCGGCAGGCGACAAATGCGGGCCCTCAATGTGGACATACGGAATCACACGCCTCGCCAGCGGCGAACGTTGGCGCGCCTCACGAACCGCGTCAAGGGCTGCGAGAATCCGGTCCTCCGCCGCGGTGATAATCGTCGGAACGAACGTCGTGATCCCAACAGTGAACAACCGGTACATGAGAGCGGTCACGACATCCGGCCCAACCGACTCCGCATTCAGATCGCAACCGGCATAGCCGTTCACCTGCAGATCGATGAATCCAGGCGACAGCCACACATCTTCGCCGGAGAGTGCAGGAGCGATGGACTGAATGACTCCATCCTCAATGCAGACTTCAATGAACTCTCCAGTGAGCGCATTACGTCCGTGGATTCGCTGTTGAGTCATGATGTCTTCACCATCATCACGCTTTTTTCGCTGGTGCTCCAGGACCAGTCCGCATCCCGAGTCGAATGTCGTAGGCTTGAACCTCAGAACGAGCAGGCTTCCTGCAGCCGTAGTCAAAATCCATTGAGGAGCCCGAATCCTGACCACGCATAACCGAACTCGACGAGACTTTCTCCGCGATGCGGGAGTGACCATGGCCGGTTCCATCGCCGTTCCGGCATGGTTAGCCGAAGCCGAAGGCACACAACCACAAAGCGTGTCGGCTGAGGCGGGAGCGCCGCCCACGCATGCCATGCGCGGGCTGATGGTCGACGCCGGGCGTGTTCCGGAAAAACTCGAGTACTACCGCCGCGTGATCGACTTCTGCGCCGAGTGGGGATTCAATACCCTCCAGTTTCGCCTCGCCGACGACCAGGGGAGCGCGCTCCGCTTCGCTTCCGTCTCGGGTCTCACCACCCACGCCAATGCCTTTACGCCCGAGCAACTGCGGGATTTTGCCGACTACGGCCAGCGCCACGGCGTCGACGTGTTTCCTGAGATCGAGTCCTTCGGCCACACCGGCTTCATCACGCGCAGCCCTGCCTTTGCGCATCTGCTCGATCGCGATCCAAACGGCTCCTCCGAGTTTTCCGGCGTCAGCCCCGTCGATCCCGCAACCCTCGAGCTGATGACCAAACTCTATCGGGAAGTCGCTTCGATCTTCCCTTCGACCTATCTGCACGGCGGCTGCGATGAGGTGAACTGGGGCGGCTCCGCGCGCTCTCGCCAGGCGCTGCAGAGCCGAAGCCGCGCCCAGATCTGGGCTGACTACCTCAACGCCCTGAACCGCGTCGCGGTTGAGTTGCATAAAGAGTTCATCGTTTGGGGCGACTTTGTCCTGCACAAGGAACCGCAGATCCTCGACCTGCTGGATAAACGCATCGTCATCATGGACTGGAACTACGCAGAGAACAGCGCGGTCCCGCTGCATGACACCCTGGAAAAGGTCGCCGCGCACGGGGCCCGCGCCATCGGAGCTCCCGGGCTCGCCTGCTATCGCTGGGGCCCGCGCGTCGGCACCGAACAGCTGCGCAATGTCGACGCCTATGCCGACGCCTATCTCGCGTCAAACGAACCGGCCTCGCTCGGCGTCGTGGTCACCAACTGGATTCCCAGCCGCTACGTCCAGAACTCCATCTGGGACAGCTTTGCCTACTCGGCCGTCGCTCTCAACCAGGGAACCGCCGCCGCGCAAACCTCGGGCTTCCGGCGTTTCGTCGAGAAGCATTATCAGTCGCCGTGGAACGAGCAGTGGAGAGAGGTCTTCGAAAGCCTCTACAGCGCCGCGCCGTATTGGCCGGGACGCGCAACCGACTCCTGGCAGGGCCTCACCCTGCCCATTCCCTGGAGCACCGACGCGCAGCTGACCGCCGTCGTCAAGGCTGGCGCTCCTCCCAATCCCTTCACCCAACTCTCAAGTCTGCTGGTCCTTCTTGAACCTTCTGTTCTGACGAATCTCTCCGATTTTCAGGCGTTCGCTCTTTGCATCCAGTATCTCGAGAGAATGTTCTGGCGCGAGGCCGTCGTCGCCGAGCAGGCATCGCAGCACCCGCTGGATCGCGCGAAAGCCACCTTGCTGATCCAGGCGATCGACGCCCGCGATCAGGCTCTCGCGGACCTCCTCACCGCCGACTGGGACACGGGCCGCTTTGCCGATGCTCCCGCAACCTCGCAGCTGCTGTTCGACCTTCATCCGAAAGACCAGATGCTCTTTCAATGGAAGCAGGCCGCAACCTACTCAGCCACGCTCGCGCAGAATCCCGACCGCTTCTGCACATTGCTGCAGGGATAAGTACTCGATCGATCCAGGCAGACGGCGGGCATCGCAGATGCCCCCGTCTCCCTCAGGGCAGGCTCAGCGTTTCTGTGCCCGCGCTCAGCGGATGAGCCGCCCCCTTCCACACCAGACTGCCTGTGAGGCCGGCAGGCAGCGTGATCGTGGCCTTCCACCGTCCGCCATCCTCGGCGTAGACCGTGTGGATCGGGCCTCCGACATGCGGCATGGACGCGTCCAGCCGATGCAGCTCGCCCAGGTGCGGCTCAATCCGCACCGTCCGAAACCCCGGCGCCCCCGGCTGGATGCCGGCCACCACCGTCAGCAGGTCGTAGTTCGGGCTCGCGCTCCATGCGTGGCAGTCGGAGCGCGTCGGTTCCGGCTGCTCGGCCCAGGTGCTCAGGCCGAGGCGCAGCATGTCGTACCAGGGGCCGAGCTGGCTAAGATACTCGTCGCCGAGGCCGGCGTGCTCGAGTGCCCTGCTCAGATAAAAGCGGAAATAATACGTCGGCGCGGAGAGTGCCGGGACGGTTTTGCCATCGACGGTCGTGGGCTGGTCGGTTTTTGAGGCCAGCAGCCTGCGCAGAATCGGCTTCTGCTCCGTCGCCGGGGCGACATCCAGCCACACCGCGAGAATGTTTGCCTCAATGCTGTAGCTCTTCTTCGCCGGCGTATCGGCGTAGAGCCCGTATCGCGGATCCCAGTTCTCCTGGTTCAGCGCTTCTTTAGCCTTGCGAATGATCGCCCGATACTCGCTCACCCGTTCCTGGCTCCCGTACCGCGCCTCCATCTCCGCCGCATCCTGCAAGGCCTCGACAAACTGCATCGTCAGAAAAGCCGACCCTCCATCCGCCTCCTGTGGCGGCGAACCGTCGCGATAATCGGCAGTCCAGTCGCCAAACTCCCACCACCGCATCCTGCCCAGCAGCCCATCGGGACGCAGTCGCGCAGCAAACCAGTCAAGCACCGTCCGCGTGTGCGGCAGCGTCTCCTGCACCAGTGCAGGATCGTCCACATACATCCAGTAATCGTGCAGCATGCTCACCCACAGCAGTGAAAACGGTGGAATGAACTGCGGCAGCCCTGACGGATACCGGCTCTCCGTAATCCCTTCCGGCGTCCGCGAGTCGTCGATGTTTGTAATCGCCTGCCGCGCCAGACGGCTGTCCCCGGTCATCACGTAAGAAATCAGTGCCTGAATGCGTGTGTCGCCCACATACTGCAGTTGCTCCCAGTAGGGCGCATCCATATAGGTCTCGTGCGCGCACAGCCGAGCCGTGCGCCACCCCGTCTGCCAAAGCTGATCAAGTTGGGGAATATCCCCCTGGATCGCCGCCTTTGCGTCAAACGGATACGCCGAGAACCATGCGCGCAAAGCGTCCAGCCGCAGCGGCGCATCCTCGGTGGTCACATCGATCTGCAGATAGCGCCAAGTCCGCCACCACAGCGGCTCAAAGACGCGCCCATCTCCACCCCCGGCGATGAACCGGTCCGTGATCCCCTCAATATGCCGTCCCGCGATCTCGTTGCGATTGCCCTTCTCACCGTGCGTATCGTACAGTGCCTCAGAATACGTAACCGCGATCGTCGCATTTCGCCCGCCGCTCATCGTCAGCTCGGGATAAGCCGTCTGCAGCACGCGATGATCCAGCAGCAAAACCACATGCGCGTGCGCCGGAATCGTCAGTGGACTTGCCGGAAAGCTCGGAAGACCCGGCAACCCCTCCACTCGCACCGGCACGCCCGCATCCACCAGGCGATGCTCCATCGGCGGCAGCCGATCCTCCACCAGCTCCCAGTTGTTATCGGCATCCTGCGCCTCACGCGTGGCCGCGTGCCCAATCAGCGCCGGAGTCGCCCAGCCGGCATCGTCTCCCGGCTGATCCCACTTCCAGTCCACCACCCGCCCATCGATCGTTTCCGCTGGCCCGGCCGCATAGTACCCGTGTAGCCCGGTATGGACCAGCGCCCCGCGTCCCGGTTCCTGACGCACCCTCCACGCCGTCCCGGTATTCACCGCAGCTTCCTCCGGCGAGTCGCCCTGCATCAGGAAGCCTGTCCGGTTGCTCATCTGCGCCACCGGCGCTTCCTCGCCAAAGTTCCACACCACCGCCGCCACCACGTTCACACCCGGGTGCAGCAGCGGCGCCAGGTCGATCGTCTCAAACCGCCAGTGGAAGAGATCCCCGCGCGCCGGACCCTCCCCCGCATACCGTCCGTTCACATGCAGGACGAACCGGTTGTCCGCGCTCACGTGCACCCAGTAATGGGCAGGTACGCTGGCCAGCGTCAGATCCCGGCGAAAGTAGAACACGCCCGGCGCCTTTGCTCCCGCCGAGGGGCTGCTGATCCACGATGCCGGCCACTGCGCGGCCACCAGTTCAGGGTTGAGCGGCCCCAGCGCCCACCCCTGCGCGCAAAACGCGAAGCAAATCAACACGCCCGTCAACAGAAGACGCCGCATGGCAACCAGGGTAGCAGACCAGGCCCGGTCGCGAACGCTCCGCAAACCACCTCGGCTCTGGCACCTCCATTTTTCCCGCAACTGGGTAAACTTGCCCCGTAGAATCCCGTCTATCTGGACGCATGGAAGAGATTGCGGGGAACGACCTGGCCATCGAGAAACGCGAGCAGGCCGTGCTGGAGCTGGCCGACTTTGACGAAGTGGTGCGCGTCTATCGGCCGCGCATCCTCCGGTTCCTGCTCGCGTCCCTGGCGGACGGCGATACTGCGGAAACGCTCACCCAGGAGTGCTTTCTCAAGGCCTGGTCCGCCCGCCATCAGTTTCGCGGCGACTCCAGCCTGAGCACCTGGCTGACCCGCATCGCCGTTAACCTGATGCGGGACCACCTCCGCAGCCGAAGCCTGCGCTTCTGGCACAAGACCCGCGGCACCGCGCTCGATGCCGTCGACATCAGCGACTGGCTGCCGGACGGTCGCAGCTCGCCGGAGGGCCTCGCCGTCGCCCGCCGCCAGGTCGCCGAGGTCTGGAAGGCCGTGCAGAAGCTCTCGGCCCAGCAGCGCACCGTTTTCGCGCTCCGCTTTGTCGAGGAGATGGAACTGGATGAAATTGCCGCCGCGCTGGATATGAACCTCAGTACGGTGAAGTCGCACTTGTATCGAGCGCTCGCTCTGGTTCGCGAACGCATGGGAGGAAAACGATGAAGTTTCGCAGCGAAGGCGCAGAAGAAATCGAACTCATGGAGTCGCGCGAGGAAGTCCGCGAGCTGGCCGAAGCGCTCAGTCTGTATCGCTCCGCCATTACGCACCTCGCGGAGCGCTCTGCCGCCCGTCCGCGCCCCGTCGTGCAGCGCTCCGCGCCTCCCTTCCGATTCCGCCTCCTTGTGGGTCCGGCGCTCGGTGCTGTCCTCGCCGCCGGCATTCTCTTCCCGCTCTACGGGCACCTTCATCATCACAGCGCGGTCGTCCTCCAGTCCGAGAACGGCTCCGCCCCCGACCCCGGCTCGGCGCGTGCCTCTGTCGACGACACCGTCCTGATGAACCAGATCGACAGTCAGCTTTCTGAAAGCGTGCCCGACGCCCTCGAGCCTCTCGCCGACCTCAGCGCCCAGGCGGCCACCCAATCCTCAGTTACGGAGAAAAAACAATGAACCTCAGCAAGCGTCTTATGGTTTCTGCCTTGGCCGGCGTCCTTTCGTGCGGTCTGGCTCTTGCCCAGGGCCCGGATGGTCATGGCCCTGGCGATCCTGGCGGTCCCGGCTTCGGCGGTCCCGCCCCCATGGATCACATGTTTCACGACGGACGCTTCGGCCGCTGGTGGAACGATCCCCAGCTTGCCCAGCAGATCGGACTCACCGACCAGCAAAAGCACCAGATGGATGACATCTTCCTCCAGCACCGTCTGAAGCTCATCGATCTGAATGCCAACCTGGAAAAGCAGGAAGTGCTCTTCCGGCCTATGATTGCCGCCGACCAGCCCGATGAAACCAAAATCCTGGCCCAGATCGATACCATCGCCCAGGCCCGCGCCGACCTCGAGAAAGCTGACGCCCGCATGCTCTTCGATCTGCGCAAGACCCTCACTCCCGAGCAGTGGCAGAAGCTGAAGGCCCTGCGGATGGAGCATCGCGATCGTGACCGCGACCGGATGCGCGGCGACCGCCGCGGCCAGTGGGGGCAGGGAAGTCATCGTCCCATGGGACCCGACGGTGGCCCGCCGCCTCCGCCCCCGGCCCAGCCGAACCCACCGCAGGCTCCGCCCCAGTAGCCGCTGGCCGCTCCTGCCCGGGGAGCGCCCGCCATCCCCGTTTCCCCCTCCGCAACTCCCGAAAGAGCGGCTCCGGCCGCTCTTTCCATTTTTGTTGCAAAGGGGGCCCTCAGGCCCCGCTTTGGGTAACCAAAGTCCCGTCAATTCTCGCCTTCTTCCGTTCCTTCAATTGACACACCCTATCTACGGCTCTATAGTTTTCACAGAGGGTCTGCGCCGTTCGGGATTCATTGCGCTGGCCCCGATCGCCACTCCTGTTCATCCCAGCCCTGCCGGATGCTCCAGTCTGGAGATTGATGTTGCGATCACCGCACACCATCTCCGATGGCATGCTCCGCCTGGAACGAGAGCGAATAGCCGCGACGATCCCCGAACTTCGTCGAGAACCGCGCCCGGGTCCCAAACCCGTGCCGCTGACGGCGAAGAAAGCGGCAGCCTGAGATCGGGCCACTGCAGGATCGGTCAGATTTCCACGCTGCGGGGCGGGATCCGGGATCCGCCGCAAAATCCCGGAGCTGTCTGCTATGGCACACGTCGCCCATCCTGAACAAACCGAGAGCAATCCTCTGAACACCGAACTCGAAACCCCAACGCTTGAAGCCCCGGCGGAGTCCGCTCCGTCGACCGAATCCACCCACAACCCCGAAGCCTCTGCGCCTGAGACCATCGCGGCTCCCGTCTCGCTCGAAGACGAGCATCACGAAGAACCCGATCTCAGCATGGAAGACTTCGCCGCCGCTCTCGAGTCCTTCGACCGTGAGCAGGCCGCCGAAGCTGCCGCGCAGGCTTTCGACGATTCCACCATCGTTGCCGGAACCGTCATCAAGATCACCGACAAGCATGTCGTCGTCGACGTCGGCATGAAGTCCGAAGGGCTCATCCCCATCGAACAGGTGACCGACCATACCGGCCAGCCGAAGGTGCAGCCCGGCGAAACCGTCGAAGTCGTCATCGAACGCGAAGAGCCCGAAGGCGGCTACCTGCTGAGCTTTGAGAAAGCCCGGCGGCTGCGCGTGTGGGACACGGTGGAGAAGGCGCACAACGAGAAGACCCCCCTCGACGGCACGGTCGTTGGCCGCGTCAAGGGCGGCCTTACGGTGGATGTGGGTATCAAGGCGTTTCTGCCCGGTTCCCAGCTCGAGCTGCGTCCTGTCCGCAATCTCGACGCCTATATCGGTCAGCCCATTCAGGTCCGCGTCATTAAGCTGAACAAAAAGCGCGGCAACGTCGTCGTCTCCCGCAAAGAGATCCTCGAGGAAGAGCAGACCTCCCGCCGCTCCCAGACCCTCGAGCACCTTGAAGAGGGTGCCGTCCTCACCGGAACAGTCAAGAACCTCACCGACTACGGCGCGTTTGTCGACCTCGGCGGCATTGACGGACTCCTCCATATCACCGATATGTCCTGGGGCCGCCTCACCCATCCCCGCGATCTCGTCAACGTCGCCGACGAAATCCAGGTTAAGGTCCTCAAGTTCGACAAAGAGAAGCAGCGCGTCTCCCTCGGCTTCAAGCAGCTCACGCCTGACCCGTGGCTCGACGCCGCCGAGCGCTATCCCATCGGCGCACGCGTCCGCGGCCGCGTCCTCAGCGTTACCGATTACGGCGCCTTCGTCGAGCTGGAGCAGGGCATCGAAGGCCTGGTCCACGTCTCTGAGATGACCTGGTCCAAGCGCATGAAGCACCCCTCCAAGCTGGTCAAGCCCGGCGACGAGGTCGAGACCGTCATCCTCGCCGTCAATCCCGCCGACCGCCGCATCTCCCTCGGCATGAAGCAGCTGATGGAGAACCCCTGGGAACACCTGGCCGACAAGTATCCGACCGGTTCCACAGTGGAAGGCCGCGTTCGCAACCTCACCGACTTCGGCGCCTTCATCGAAATCGAAGACGGCATCGACGGCCTGGTGCACGTCAGCAATCTCAGCTGGACCAAGCGCGTCAAGCACCCCTCCGAAGTCCTCAAGAAGGGTGAGAAAGTCCGCGCCGTCGTCCTCGGCGTCGAGCCGGAGAATCGCCGCCTCTCGCTCGGCATCAAACAGCTCCAGCCCGATGTCTGGGAGACCTTCTTTGCCCAGCATCGCGTCGGTGACGTGGTCAAGGGCAAGAT